>JAFVVU010000092.1 GCA_017502065.1 Clostridia bacterium
GCACTTCTTTCTGTCGGTCCGAAGCTTCTTGGCGAAGGTTATGATGTGGATAAGAAAAAGACAATGCAGTCGTCAAGAATTATCAAAACTACCGACCTTGAAAGTCTTTCACTTTTTGGGGATATAACAGTTTTCTTCAAGGAACTGTCAGAACCGGAAAGCTGTGTACATAAAACAGAAAACTGCCCATGGCTCTGGGATAATCTGAACAAAAAATCCATGTGGCTGTGGAACGGACTTCGCGGTGGACTTATTGTTCCTGCGGTTGATATGTCCGTTGTTGGTACCGATAAGGAAAGCTTTGAAAAGCTGTGGCAGGCAAAAGGTGCAGACATTGATAAGGTAAAAACCGAAAGCCTTTTTGCATATGAACTTGAGGGCTTTTATGAGTACAGCGATAAGGAAGACCTTGCAGTAGCAGACAAACTTCGTCAGAGGGTTAAATTCCTTGTTGATGATGCTCCGTCACTTCAGGGGGCAGTAAATCCTGATGCAAAGATTACTGTAACAAACCTGTCGGAAGAATATAAAAAGCTTCCTGATAATGCAGGAAAGGTGAAATATCTTGATGTGGCAAAAGCGGGTAAAATGCTTCTCCGTACACCGTCAGTAAACGTTGAGTTTGCGGACGGCAGAGGAAACATATTCATTTCACAAATGATGTTTGACGGACGCCTTTGCAATAATTCCACAGGATTTTTTGATCTTCGTAACGACCCAGCGGCAGGACAGATGCTTGTAAATATAATAAAAAGTATTTGACCTTGCTGCTTAAATGGTGTAAAATAAAAGGCAAGTAAAAACAGAGAGAATGGTTTATATGTATAAAATAGTAAAAAAACAAATTCTTAATGATACAGTTACTTTAATGGAAATTGAAGCTCCGGCAGTAGCAAAAAAAGCAAAGCCGGGTCAGTTCATCATACTTCGCGTTAATGAAACGGGTGAGCGAATTCCGCTTACCATTGCAGACTTTGATACTGAAAAAGGCACTGTAACAATAATCTTCCAGATAGTCGGCAAAACAACATCCGTGCTGAATATGCTGGCTGAAGGTGAATATATCCTTGATTTTGTCGGACCGCTTGGCACTCCGTCTGAGCTTGAGGGGCTTAAGAAAGTTGCCGTAATAGGCGGTGGACTTGGCACTGCAATTGCATATCCGCAGGCAAAAGCCTTAAGCAAAATGGGCACTGAGGTACACCTTATTGCAGGCTTCCGAAATAAAGACCTTATCATTCTTGAAGAAGAAATGAAAGCCGTTTCTGATAAAACTGTTATCGTAACAGACGATGGTTCCAACGGAAATAAAGGGTTTGTTACAACTGCACTTGATGCCCTTATTGCTGAAGGAAACGAATATGATATGGTTGTTGCAATCGGTCCTCTGATGATGATGAGAGCGGTTTGCAATATGACAAAAGAAAGAGACATAAAAACCATAGTAAGTATGAACCCTGTAATGATTGACGGCACAGGAATGTGCGGATGCTGCAGACTTACAGTCGGCGGCGAAACAAAATTTGCATGTATTGACGGACCGGATTTTGACGGTCATCAGGTGGATTTTGAAGAAGCCATAAGAAGAAGCAGAATGTTCAAAATGGAAGAACAGCAGTCAAGGGATGAACATTGTAACCTTATGAAAAAGGAGGTTAAATGATTATGCCTAATATGTCTTTAAACAAAGTAAAAATGCCTGAACAGGCACCGCTGTTAAGAAATAAAAACTTTGAAGAGGTGTCCCTCGGATATACAAAGGAAATGGCAATTGAAGAGGCGGCAAGATGCCTTAACTGTAAAAATCCGAAATGTGTGGAAGGATGTCCCGTAAACGTAAAAATCCCTGATTTTATAAGCAAAATCGTAACCGGCGATTTTGACGGTGCATATGACGTAATTTCGGAAACCAATGCACTTCCAGCAATCTGCGGAAGAGTTTGTCCGCAGGAAAATCAGTGCGAAGGAAAATGTGTAAGAGCAATAAAAGGCGAAAGTGTTGCCATTGGCAGACTTGAACGTTTTGTCAGCGATTATAAAATGGCAAAAGGGGATAAAAAAGCCCCTGAAATAAAGAAAAACGGAGTAAAGGTAGCCGTAATAGGAGCAGGTCCTGCAGGACTTACCTGTGCAGGTGACCTTGCAAAAATGGGATATTCCGTAACCGTTTTTGAAGCATTCCATACACCCGGTGGCGTGCTGATGTACGGAATTCCGCAGTTCAGACTTCCGAAAGAAATTGTGCAGAAAGAAATAGATTTCTTGCGAGAACTCGGCGTTGAAATAAGAACAAACTCCGTAGTCGGCAGAATTGTTTCTGTTGACGAGCTGTTTGAAGAAGGCTATAAAGCTATATTCATTGGTAGCGGCGCAGGGCTTCCGTCCTTTATGAAAATTGAAGGCGAAAACTTAAACGGCGTATATTCGGCAAACGAATTTTTAACAAGAATAAACCTTATGAAAGCCTATAAATTCCCGGAATATGACACTCCGATAAGAATAGGCAAAAACGTGACTGTGCTTGGCGGCGGTAACGTTGCAATGGATGCGGCACGCTCGGCAAAACGTCTTGGTGCGGAAAATGTGTATATAGTATACCGTCGCAGTGAAGATGAAATGCCTGCACGAAAAGAAGAAGTGCATCACGCAAAGGAAGAAGAGATTGAATTTGTTCTTCTTACAAACCCAACCCGTATTATTGATGAC
>JAFVVU010000001.1 GCA_017502065.1 Clostridia bacterium
GCATCAAAAATAAACTATATGCAGATTTTATACTGCTATAAAGGAAGTTTTAAATATGTAACGGACGTTGGCACATTTGATGTTAAAGAGGGCGAATGTCTGCTTCTTGGTAGACAAAGAATAATGCAGTGTGATGAAAATGAAAAAAGACCGCATCTTGTATATACCTTCAAGGTAAGCAAGGAATTTTGTGCTGAACTTGGCGTGGATGATTCTCTTACAGGAGTTGTTCCGGTAACAGACATTGTGGCGGAAAAGATAAAGGAAATAATAAAAGAAATTGATGAAAAAGCTCCCGACTGGAAAGAAAATGTAATAGATATTGCAAAAGCTTTGCTTTTATACGTAACTGAAAAATATAAGAAATATTCACATAGTATCGAAGATGAAGATTATCTGACGGACAGCGTAATTCAGGAAATACATGACTATGTTACTGCTAATATGGGCAGAGAAATAAAGCAGGAGGAGCTTTGTGAAATTGCAGGGCTTAAATCCTCGCAGTTTAATAAAAAGTTTAAAATAACTACAGGGATGACACCTATAAAATATATGCAGCTGCGCCGATGCGGTGCCGCAAGAGACCTTATTCTTACAACGGATTTTGATATTGACGATATTATTCTTTTCTGTGGCTACAGCAGTAAATCCTATTTTTATAAATGCTATAAAGATATTATGGGCACAAATGCCTACGAAGAAATGCTTGCAGAAAAAGAACCAAGCGAATATAAACCGCAGTAAAACTGCGGTTTTTTTATCGG
Organism: Clostridia bacterium; assembly: GCA_017502065.1. Classification (GTDB taxonomy): domain Bacteria; phylum Bacillota; class Clostridia; order RUG12999; family RUG12999; genus RGIG4103. The sequence goes on from JAFVVU010000001.1 coordinate 765, forward strand.
CAAAATTTGATTGACTTTGGAACTTATTATTTTATATACTTAAAGTATAAGGAGGAAGACATATGAAAAAAATTATATCACTACTCATTTTAATTTGTATAATAATTACTGCATTTGCAGGAGTCGGCGCACTTGCGGCAGAACCGCAGCTTGTCGAGTTTATTGCAAACGGCAGTTTTGAAGAGCTTGATACAGACGGCAAACCGTCAAGATGGAACTTAAGCTCAGTCACAATCTTTGGTGAGCATGCTGAAATTTCGGATAAAGCAAAAGATGGGGAAAATAGTATTTATATGAACGGAACTACAGGAAAAACTTCCGGCAAAACGATTTCGCAACTCATAACAGGTCTTACCCCCGGACAAACATATACATTCAGCGTTGATGTTCGTGTGGATGCGGTAGCAACCACAGGCGCCAACTGCGGTACAATAGATGTGTATTTTCGTGATGCAAATGGAAAAGAAGTTGCAACAGTAGGCGGTTCTAATGTTGAAAGGAAACCGCTTTTAACAGCCGATAGAAAATGGCATACGGAAGAGATGGAAGTTGTGATACCAGCAAATGCGGTGGGTGCACAAATTTGCCTGCGTCTGTACGACGGGGCGGAAGGCTATTTTGATAATGTTTCCTTTACGGGCGAAATGGCACAGCAGATTTGTGATATTTTAGACCCGCTTCCGGGCGCTGAAAATATGCTTAAAAACAGTGACCTTGAAATTATAGGCACAGACGGGATTCCCGAAAACTGGACAATAAGGGCAACCGATAAGGTTACCGTTGTTCAGGACAAGGACCGCGGCAGCGTTTTCCGCTTTGAAGATAAAGGTGCTTCACACCCATGGGCAAGCCAGAGGGTTGAGGGTTTTGAGGAAAAATCAACTTATCAAATAAGTGCATGGCTTAAGACGGAATATATGCCGTCCCTTAAAAGAAATCAGGCGCCCTCCTTCAAAGTTGAAATGTACAATGCCAATAATAGCACAATAAGTGAAGCAATGGCAACAGATTTTCAGGTGACAAATGGTCAGTGGCAAAAGGTTGCAGTTCAGTTTGTTATTCCCGAAGGCGTAACCTATGCAATAATTTATCCCCGCCTTTACGGCACGGGAATAATCTATTATGATGATATTCAGCTTCATAAAGTAGCGGAAGAAGTACTTTTTGAAATGGACAGCGCATCCGTTAACTATGAAGAATGGAAACGTGGGGAGGTTGAACTTTTCTTCAACTATGACATCCCGGCTGGCGCAACATATAACATCGTAATTAAAGACGGCGATACCGTTCTTCTTGAGGAAAATGTTCCTGTAGAAGAATACGTTAATTGGGAATACAGCCTTGATCTTCTTAAAGAAAAGGCAAAAGAATACACACTTGAAGTAACCTATGTTGATGAAAATGGCAACAAAGGACTTATGCTTACCAACGATTTGTTTAAGTTCCACCGCCCTGCCAGAATAACCGAAGATGGTCAGTTCCTTGACGGTAACGGTGAAATATTCTATCCTGTGCTCGGATATCATAATGAGCTTGAACGTCTTGGCGAAATTAAAGAATTCGGCGTAAACGTTCTCCGTAGCGGTGATAATATCGATAAAACAATCCGTGCAGGCAGTAATCCTGCTTGGCGCGAGGGTACAAAGCTCTGGCTTGATACCGCATGGTACGAACACGGTCAGCAGACAATGCTTTGCCTGTACGGCGGCTCAACCTTTGGAACGGAAACCTATTTTGAAAATATGGAAAGCTTTGTAAAAGACCTTGGTGACCACCCGGGACTTTTAGGCTATTTAATTCAGGATGAACCGCATAACGACTGGAATACCGAAAGGGTTGAAGCTCAGCTTAAAGAAACATACATCCGCATAAAAGCGGCAGACCCGGATGCAATTGTTGCATTTGTTGCAAACCGTCCACAGCATTGGGAAAATGATACCGACTGGTCCGACCTTATTATCTGCGACAGATATCCGACTTTGACGATTTTCCGTAATCTGCAGTATAACTTTATCAAACATGCAAGAATAGCATCTGATTATAAAAAGCCGGTGTGGACACTTAATGCAATAAGCAAAGGAAACACATCCTATCCGCTTGAA
>JAFVVU010000093.1 GCA_017502065.1 Clostridia bacterium
AACGATATCAGACTTTTAATTTTTCGCATACCAATATGTATTTTCATAAAATCACCTTTTAGCATTCCTGCATTAAATTATTTTTCCCATATTATCTTATCCATTGTGTATTCTCCCGCAAGAGCTGTTCCACTGTAAATTCTTCTGCCGTCTGCCGAAACAAAGAAGTCTCCTATGTACGACAGGTGACTGTTATTCACAAGCCAGCTGGCACGGATTACATAGTACTGTGTGCCGCCTGTTTCAACAGCGCCCGCAGTACCAAACGAAAATATAAATCCGGTTTCTTCATCCTTTTCCCCAAGAGCGTTGTAGCATAATTTTTCCGCTTCTTCAGGTGTTATGCCTTTAACGCTGTCAAGAGGTATTTCAGTAATTTCTCTGTCCGGTTTTTCTTCTTTCACGGGTGTTGGAGCCACAACCTCTTCATCCTTTTTAGGTTCAGGAACTTCTGCATCAGGAGTTTCTTCTTCTGCAAAAATGTAATCCCATACAGATTGATTTTCCCCTTTTCTGAAGCCTTTATCACCTGAACCGCCGGTGCTGTTCAGATATTTACAAATGAAGCCTGTTTCCGGAGCTGAAAATATATGTTCCTGTTCACCATTTTTATACAAAATATCAATTTCGAATTCAGGGTCCCATTGAGCCGACTCCGCATGAGACGGATATCTGTTGTTCCGTATTTTTGCAGTATTATCCAACATGTTATAAATCTTTTCAATTTCATCTTTATCGTCAACTGTTCTTATTTCCTTTTTTTCTTCTTTGCACGGAAAAACTGTAACAGTAATATTCTTTATATCATCCGGTCCTTTTGAAACCATTCCGCCCGAATAGTTGTACCAATATATAAAAATCAATAATAAAACCAAAAGAATGAGTACTGAAGATATTATCTTTTTCATTTATATCACCTCTTTAATTCATTATATCACAATGGCTAAAGGTTAGCAATACAAAAAAGGCACATTTTACAATGTGCCTTTTATATTTATTTAGTTGTTTCTGCTTCTACAAGACGTGCCGCACCGTAGCGTTCACGAAGTGCATTTTTCTGGATTTTTCCAGTTGCATTTCTTGGGATATCCGCAAAGATAATCTGTTTCGGACGTTTATATCTTGGAAGAGCCATACAGAATTCGTGCATTTCTTCTTCTGTAGCTGTCATTCCTTCTTTAAGCTGAATGATTGCCGCTGTGATTTCGCCAAGACGTTCGTCCGGAAGACCGATAACACCTACGTCGTTTATCTTATCATTTGAACGGAGAAAATCTTCTATCTGTACGGGATATATGTTTTCACCGCCGACGATGATTACATCTTTCTTTCTATCCACGAGATAGATAAATCCTTCTTCGTCCTGTTTTGCCATATCGCCGGTATAGAGCCATCCGTCAGGTGTAAGCACCTCACGTGTTGCTTCAGGATTTTTATAATAGCATTTCATAACGCCATCACCTTTAAGGCAAAGCTCTCCGACCTCGCCCTGAACTACGTCGTTTCCTGTTTCATCAACAATTTTTACCTGCCAGTTATATCCCGGGATACCGATTGCGCCTACTTTATGTATATTTTCAACGCCAAGATGTACTGCGCCCGGTCCTATTGATTCACTGAGACCGTAGTTTGTATCATAATCGTGGTTCGGGAAAACTTCTTTCCAGCGTTTGATAAGTGACGGCGGTACCGGCTGTGCACCGATATGCATAAGACGCCACTGAGAAAGTCTGTATTTAGAAAGGTCTATATCTCCACGTTCAATTGCATCAAGAATATCCTGTGCCCACGGCACTAACAGCCATACGATTGTAGCTTTTTCGTCCGACACTGTCTGCAGAATCCATTCCGGTTTTATGCCACGGAGAATTACTGCTTTTGAGCCTGCAAGAAGTGAGCCGAACCAGTGCATTTTTGCGCCGGTATGATAAAGCGGCGGAATGCAGAGAAACACGTCATCACGCGACTGTGAGTGGTGTTTTTGTTCTACCTGACAGGAAGTAACAAGAGCTTTATGTCTGTGCAGAATTGCTTTCGGGAAACCCGTTGTTCCTGAAGAGAAGTATATTGCACCGTCATCCTCATCGGAAATTTCAACGGCAGGTGCCGCTGATGAACAGTATGTAATCATTTCGCCGTAGTTATCTGCAAAAGAGGGAGTGTTATCTCCTACAAAGAAATAATCTTTTATACGGAGTTTCGGCAGTACTGATTCAATACGGTCAATAAATTCCGGACCGAAAACAAGAACTGAAATGTCTGCAAGGTCTGAGCAGTATTCAATTTCATCTGCAGAGAAACGGAAGTTCATCGGAACGGCAATTGCACCGGATTTCATTATACCGAAATATATGGGCAGCCAGTCGATGCAGTTCATCATAAGAATTGCAACCTTATCCCCTTTTTTGACGCCGCGCGTAAGAAGAAGGTTTGCAAACCTGTTTGCCGCTATATCAAACTCACGCCAGGTAAGTTCTCGTCTGTATTTACCTGTGCCTGATGCTTCGATAAGACTGTATTCGTGCCACGAAATATTTTTATCGGGCTGGTTTTCCGGGTTTACTTCAACAAGACTCACCTCGTTCGGATGAAGTCTGGCATTTTTTTCAAGAAAATCTGTAATAGGCATTTTGTTCTTCCTTTCAGGAAATTGTATTATTCACCAAGGGCTTTTTTAGCCGAAACCGTTACTTTGCTTTCATAGCAAGAGAACATATTATCAACAAGCTGTTTGTCCGGTTTTTTTGTTATAAGACTTACAACCGGTACTATAACAAGTCCTGCAAGCATTGCAAATGCACCGCAGTTGATTGGTGACTGCAGAACTGCCGGGAATGAACTTCTGAAAACCATATTCAGAATCATTATGCCGGAGCCGAAAATGAAGCTTGCCCATACGGCAGGTTTTGTAACCCATTTTGCATAAAGTCCGTACAGGAACGGTGCAAGGAATGCACCTGCAAGAGCTCCCCATGAAATTCCCATCATATCAGCTATGTAACCGAGTTTATCTTTATTTATTGCGATAAAGGCTGAAACTGCGATAAAGATAACAATGAATATTCTCATAATGAGAACCTGCTTCTTTTCGCTCATATCTTTTACGATATGGCCTTTAATCATATCAAGTGTAAGTGTTGAGCTTGATGCCATAACAAGTGATGAAAGTGTTGACATTGATGCTGAAAGCACAAGCACGATAACAACACCGATCAAAACATCCGGAAGACCCGAAAGCATTGCCGGAATTACTGCGTCAAATCCGCCAACCGGATTGCCGCCTGCTGCTTCAACGCCGGAAATCTGCGCAAATCCACCAAGGAAATAACATCCGCCTGCAACAACTACTGCAAAGATTGTTGAAATAATTGTTCCTTTTGCAATGTTCTTTTCGCTCTTTATAGCATAGAATTTCTGCACCATCTGCGGAAGTCCCCATGTGCCAAGTGATGTGAGAATTACAACAGATAACAGTCCAAGCGGGTCTGGCCCGAAGAAGGATGCATATGCACCGGGGATTTCATGTTCAACATTTGCAAGCTCTGCAATTGCTCCCATAAATCCGCCGTGACCGGAAAGCACTACCGCAATTACGGCAACAATTCCGCCAAGCATAATAAGTCCCTGAATAAAGTCATTTATTGCTGTTGCCATATATCCGCCGGCAATTACATAAACGCCGGTGAGCACAGCCATTACAATTACACATACATTATACGATACCCCGGGGAACGCCATTTCAAAAAGTCTTGAAAGGCCGTTATAAAGCGATGCTGTATAAGGTATAAGAAATACAAACACAATAAGAGATGCAACAATTTTAAGCGCACTGCTGTCAAAACGTTTGCCGAAATATTCGGGCATTGTTGCTGTGCCGAGGTGCTGGGTCTGAAGTCTTGTTCTTCTGCCAAGGATTACCCACGCAAGAAGTGAGCCGATAAACGCATTACCAATACCTATCCAGGTGGAGGCAATACCGAATTTCCAGCCAAACTGACCTGCATAACCTACGAAAATAACCGCCGAAAAATACGACGTTCCGTATGCAAACGCTGTAAGCCACGGGCCTACATTTCTTCCGCCGAGTACAAAGCCCGACACATCAGTTGTGTGTTTTTTGCAGTAGAACCCTACTCCTATCATTACCGCAAAGAACACGATTAACATAATAATTTTTACTGCCACTTTTCATCATCCTTTCTTAATTTATTACCGGAAGATGGAATGGCAATAATAACCCCACCCAAATGCGCAATCAATGATTGCGGCTTGGGCCCCGGGAACCTTGTTGTTTTCAACAAGAAAAAAACCGTCCTCCGATAAATCAGAGGACGGAAAATGTTCCGTGATACCACCTCAGTTCACAGACTCCTCACGAAGCCTGCCTCAGCAAGTAGGTAAGATAAGAAAGAAACTTAGCTACTTACGCACTATAACGGGTGCAACCGACAGGAGGTACTTACTTCTCCCCTGCAGCTCCCGGACCGTATTGGGCATGGTTTCGGACCCCGGCTTGCACCAACCGCCGTTTCTCTGTGCTCCATCCGCCTGCTTACTTTTTTCCGTTCACAGCTTTTAAATTATTTTATCATATTATAAATAGCTTTGTCAATATTTTAATTCCAAAAATTAAAAAAGTATTGACAAAATTTTTTGCCGGTAGTATAATGATATTAATTTCATATAAACCGATGAGGCAGAAAAAAGTCAAAACCTGTCTTTTATAGCGAGCGGATTACGGTGGAAGTTCCGCAAAGGCTGTTTGAGTAATATGGACTGCTAAGGGCGGCGTCAAATGCGCCGACGTTAAGGCTTGCGTTATAAGCCGGGGGTATGTTGGTACTCCGCTAAAGTGCACGGGTCAGACCGTGAATTCAAGGTGGCACCGCGGATATGTTTATTCGTCCTTGAAAGCAAATGCTTTCAGGGATTTTTTATTTTCGGAGGTACTATTTATGGTAATTCTTACAAAACGATGGCGGAATTTGAAATAATCACTTAAATTAGAATATATTTTTGGAGGAATTTAAAATGAAATTCGGTAATGTTGATTTTGATACTTATTTCAGTAACTATCCTGACAAGGACGGGTATTTTGGGAAATACGGCGGCGTTTATATTGACGATAAGCTTAAAAACGCTATGGCTGAAATTACAGAAGCCTATTATTCAATTTGTCAGTCAAGAAAATTTATTGCGGAGCTTCGCAGAATAAGAAAAGAGTTCCAGGGCAGACCGACTCCGGTTACACATCTTGAACGTCTTTCCGATGCACTTGGCGGCAAGGTTCAGCTTTATGCAAAGCGCGAAGACCTTAACCATTCCGGTGCGCATAAGCTCAATCACTGCATGGGTGAAGCTCTTCTTGCAAAATACATGGGCAAGAAAAAGGTTATTGCAGAAACAGGCGCAGGTCAGCACGGGGTTGCTCTTGCTACTGCTGCAGCTTATTTCGGACTTGAATGTGATATTTATATGGGCAGCGTTGACATTAAGAAACAGGCACCTAACGTTGCAAGAATGAAAATACTTGGTGCTAACGTTGTTGAAGTCACACACGGACTTAAAACTCTTAAAGAAGCTGTTGATGCGGCGTTTGACGCATACAGCAAAGAATATAACGATGCAATCTACTGTATCGGCTCCGTTCTCGGTCCTCATCCTTTCCCCATGATGGTAAGAGACTTCCAGAGTGTTGTAGGTATTGAAGCAAGAGAGCAGTTCATTGATATGACCGGACACCTTCCTAATGCTATTGTTGCCTGTGTAGGCGGTGGCTCAAATGCAGCAGGCCTGTTTTCAGGCTTCCTCAATGACCCTGTTGATATCTACGGAATCGAGCCCCTGGGAAGAGGCGAAAAGCTTGGAGATCACGCGGCAAGCTTAAAGTACGGAACAGAGGGTATTATGCACGGCTTCAACAGCATAATGCTTAAGGACGAAAACGGCGA
>JAFVVU010000094.1 GCA_017502065.1 Clostridia bacterium
AAATAATTGCGGATTTGTTCCTGCCACAGGGAAACACGAAAAAGCTTCCCACATTTATTCAGATTTTCCATCAGTATGAGGAAGAAAAGTGCGATATAAATAATGGGCTTGACTTTGAAATTATTCCAATACTTGATATTGTAAAAAGAGGCTATATTGTTATTTCAGCCGATGCATATCACCTTACATACGTTGATGAAGAATTAAATAGATTTGAAGTTGCGAGCACCGCGTGGACATGGAAAAATGCCGCAGAATTGTTAAACAAGGAACACCCCGACTGGTGTGGTACGGGAAAGCTTGTTTCCGATACGATTCTTTTGGTTGATGCACTTCTTATGGACGAACGTGTGGATACAGACCGCATTGGTATATACGGACATTCACTTGGCGGAAAAATGGCTTTCTATGCCGGTTGTTTTGACGATCGAATCAAAGTAATTGTGGCAAGTGATTTTGGACTCGGTTGGGATCAAACCAACTGGAATTCTCCATGGTATTGGGGTGATAAGCTGGAAATAATAAAGCAAGAAGGGTTTAATAACACCGATTTACTTGCCTTATGTGCACCAAAACCGTTTTGTCTTATTGCTGGCGAAGCTGACAACGAAGACAGTAACAAAATGTTACAGGCTGTTCCCGGCTATGATGATTGCCCCGAAAAAATATTCTTTGTAAATCATAAATCAGGACACAGACCTCCAAAATATGCCGCAGCTGCCGGCTATGGATTTTTAGATCATTATTTAAAATAAGAGCAACAAAGGGACAGCTTTTGCTGTCCCTTTTTGTTTAATAAAATGATATTCGCATTTTAAGGTATGTTTTTTCGATTATTTCTGACAAGCAAAGGAATTTGCCATCTGCCGAATAAATTCTGTAAAAACCGTCGTTTAAATCAGCGGGAATGGTCATTCCGTTTAAAACTTTACGTTCCTGTTCTTCGTTCAATACAAATTCCGGATATTCCGAAAGAATTTCATCAGCAGGAACAATATATTTTTCCGGATTTTTTTCAAATTCTTCTAAGTTAACACTTTCTGCAATTTCAAACCTGCCGTTTTTTATTCTTATGAGTTTTCCCATTGCAGCGCCACAGCCAAGCTTCTCTCCAATATCATGACAAAGCGTACGTATATACGTTCCTTTGGAACAGTGTACATTAATGATTGCGGTTTCTCCGTCAAACTCTTCAACATCAATAGCGTATATTGTAACTATTCTTTCTTTTCGTTCAACCTCTACGCCCTGACGCGCAAGCTCATAAAGCTTTTTTCCGCCTATCTTTATTGCAGAATACATGGGTGGAATTTGTTTTATTTCACCAAGAAAAGAATTTACTGTTTGTATAAATTCTTCTTTAGATACGTCAGGCGTCTTTTGTGAAATAACTTCTCCCGACATATCCTGCGTATTGGTTGTTATTCCAAGATGCACTACTGCACGGTAGATTTTTTCTTTACCCATTACATAATCAGAAAGCTTTGTTGCTTTCCCTACACATACCGGAAGAACTCCTTCCGCATCGGGGTCAAGCGTTCCTGTGTGCCCTACCCTTTTTATCCCAAGAATTCTTCTTACTCTTGAAACAACGGTGTGTGATGTAATTCCTGCTGGTTTATTTATATTTACTATTCCGCCAAGTATTAAATCCATTTCATCAACTCACGAATAAATTCTTCTTTTGCTTCATCAAAGGGTTTTGCAATGCTGCATCCCGCAGCATTTTTATGACCACCGCCTCCGAACATACTGCAGATTTTTGCAGCATCAATTTCACCAATTGTGCGAAGGCTTACCTTAACAACATCTCCGCGCTGTTTAAAGAACACGCCAATCAGGCATCCTTCCACATTAAGTGCCCGGTTTGCCATATCATTGAGGTGATGTTCATCTTCGGGAGCAAGCTTTTTAGCAGAAATAACACCGATTTTCCCATTACCATAAAACTCAATTTCAGAAATAAGCTTTGCTGAAAGTTCAAGTTTTCTAAGTGGTGTTATATCAAAAAGCATTCTGCACACATACGCCACATCAACAAGGTCGATTAATTTTGCCAGAATTGTATGTGTTTTTGCAGTTGTGTTGCCAAATCTGCAACCACCCGTATCCGACATTATAGAAATATAAAGTGCAGTTGCAATCGCTTTGTCGATTTCTACATCAAGCTCATTTATAAGTTCAAAAATAAGTTCCCCTGCTGCCGCTGCCGTATGGTCACTTAAGAAAAGCTCACACGTTTGCGCTTTACAGATATGGTGGTCTACTATCATTTTTGTTTTTGCATTTTCAAAAAGAGTTGCACATGCACCCGTTCTTGTCTGTTCATTAAAATCAACACCGATTACGTTTTCGGAATTAATTGCTTCACTATATACAAGAGGTGCCCAGCCGGTAAATTCAAAATCCGGATTTATCGGCTTTTCAAGCACAACATCTGCTTTTATACCAAGCTTTTCAAGGGCAAATTTAAGTGCAAAGCTACTGCCGAGAGCATCCCCATCGGGATTTTCGTGCGTTACTATCGTAACTTCACTTAAAGATTTAAGCTTCTGTGCTATTTTCTTCAGCATCTTCTTTTCCCCCTACATCAAGCGATGACAAAACCTGCGAAATATGTGCACCGTATTGAATTGATTTATCATATTCAAAAGAAAACTGCGGTGTATAACGAAGTTTAAGTCTTTGCCCGATTTCACGGCGGATAAAGCCGGCAGCGCGTTTTAAACCTTCAACTGTGTCTGCCGCACTTTGTTCGTCACCAATTACGCTTATATATGCTTTTGCAAATTTAAAATCGTTTGTTATGCTGACACCCGTAACCGATGTAAACTCATTTATACGGGGGTCTTTCAGTTCTCTTATCAAAGATGCAAGTTCTCTTTTTACTTCTTCGGAAACCCTGTCTATTCTGTTAAATGCCATTTAAGCATCAAGCCCTTTCTATTTCTTCCATCACGTAAGATTCAATTACGTCGCCTTCTTTAAGGTCGTTGAATTTTTCAAAACTCATACCGCATTCAAATCCTTCAGCAACCTCTTTAGCGTCGTCTTTAAATCTCTTAAGTGAGCTTAAGTGTCCTTCATGAACAACTATACCGTCACGAACGATACGAACATCGCTGTTACGCATAATCTTACCGTCTGTAACGTGACATCCCGCAATTGTTCCAACGCCGGATACTTTGAACAGCTGTCTTACTTCCGCATGTCCTGTTATAACTTCTTTGAACTGCGGTGCAAGCATACCTTTGATAGCTGCTTCAATTTCTTCAATTGCCTGATAAATAACTCTGTAAAGTCTTACGTCAACTTTCTTATCCTGTGCAGATTCCATAGCACCGTTTGTAGGTCTTACGTTAAATCCGACAATAATAGCATTTGATGCATCAGCAAGCATTACGTCAGATTCGTTTACAGCACCAACTGCGCCATGGATAATATTGATTCTTACTTCTTCGTTTGTAAGTTTGAGAAGTGACTGTTTAACCGCTTCAACAGAACCCTGAACGTCAGCTTTAACGATAATGTTAAGGTCTTTTACATCACCCTGATTAATCTGGTTAAAGAGATCGTCAAGAGAAACAAGCTTTCTTGAGTTCTGTTCTTCTTCTTTAAGTTTGAATTTACGATTTTCAACAACGTTTTTAGCCATTTTTTCATCATCTACACAGTAAAGTGTATCTCCGCCTTCCGGAACATCGGAAAGACCAAGAATTTCAACCGGAGTTGACGGACCTGCAGATGTGATTTTTCTGCCTTTATCGTCTGTCATTGCACGAACTTTACCAATTGATGTGCCTGCAACAACAAAATCGCCTGCTTTAAGTGTACCGTTCTGAACAAGAATTGTTGCAACCGGACCTTTGGATTTATCAAGTCTTGATTCAATAACCGCACCTTTGGCATTTCTGTTCGGATTAGCTTTAAGCTCTTTCATATCCGCAACAAGTAGTACCATTTCAAGAAGGTTTTCAATACCATCACCTGTAAGCGCTGAAACCGGAACACAAATTGTGTCTCCGCCCCAATCTTCAGGAAGAAGGTCATATTCTGTAAGTTCCTGTTTAACTCTGTCAGGATTAGCTGTCGGTTTATCCATTTTGTTAATTGCAACAATAACAGTTACTCCTGCAGCTTTTGCATGGTTAATTGCTTCAACTGTCTGCGGCATAATACCGTCATCGGCAGCAACAACAAGAATTGCAATATCTGTTACCTGTGCACCACGAAGTCGCATTGCTGTGAATGCTTCATGTCCCGGTGTGTCAAGGAATGTAATTAGTCTGTCGTTAATTTTGACGCTGTATGCACCGATATGCTGTGTAATACCGCCAGCTTCTCCTTTTGTTACCTGTGTTTTTCTTATTGAGTCAAGGATTGATGTTTTACCATGGTCAACGTGACCCATTACAACAACAACCGGCGGACGCGGAACGAGTGTTGACGGATCGTCTTCAACATCGTTAAAGAGAATGTCTTCCTGTGTTACTATAATTTCACGTTCAACCTCTGCGCCCATATCTTCCGCTACAAGAGAAGCGGTATCAAAATCAATAACATCGTTAATTGATGCCATAATTCCGAGAATCATAAGCTTTTTGATTACTTCCGCTGCAGCCTTGCCCATTCTTTCAGCAAGCTCAGATACGGTAATTTCATCAGGAATTAGAACGTGGATTTTTTCTTCTTTCTGTTTAGCCGGTTTCTGTATTTTTTCAAAGTTTTCGGCTTTATCCTTTTTATTGTTTTTGCCGCCTTTTTTTATTTTCTGTTTACCCTGAGCAGAATCATCCATATCCGGAAGGATATCCTGAATTCTGTCGGCTTCGTCATATTTTTTAAGATCTACCGCGTTGGCTCTTGTATCAACATGTCTTGAAGTTCTTTCAGCCTTTGATTCCTTTTCTTCCACTACGGGTTCTTCAGCAGTTTCCGTTTCGGGCTTTTCTTTTTTCTTTGCCGGTTTTTCTTCTTTTGCCGGTTCTTCTGCTTTTCTTTCCATATCAATCGGAGAACCGTCATCAAATTTTTGTGTAAGTATCTCAACAAGAAGGTTGAGCTGATCATCCTCAAGACTGCTTGTTGTTGATTTCTTTTCTATACCAAAATCCTTAAGTACAGCTATTATTTCTTTTCCGGAAATATTAAATACTTTACCAAGCTCACTGATTTTTATTTTAGCCATTTAAATCTCCTCCATTTCTTCTGCGCACTTTAGTATTCCGTCCGCAAAGTTTTCATCTGTGATACAGACAAGCGACAATTCCTTATAGCTTACTGCTTTGCCAAGCGTCTGTTTATCAAATGCATTCAAACACTTTACCTGATTTCTTTCTGCAAATCCGGTAAATTTTTCTTTTGTTGCGCCTCCGCAATCTTCCGTTATAATAAGAAGCTTTGCTTTGCCGCTTTTCATTGCATATTCAGCTCTTGTTGCACCGCAGGCACAGTTACCTGAACGCCGGCACAGTCCTATAAGTCTTAATGCTTTGTCGTTATTCACCTTGTATCACCTTTTCAAGAGTATTATAAACTTCTTCAGGAACACCACTTGAAAATGCGCGTTCAATGCGCTTTCCTTTTCTGGCGGCCGATATACATTTTTCGTCTTTACAAACATAACAACCTCTGCCGTTTGCTTTTCCGCCAACATCAACAGATATTTCTCCTGATGCGGTTCTGACAACACGGATAAGTTCGTGTTTTTCTTTCATTTCACCGCACACTATACATTTTCTGTTAGGTACTTTTTTTATCATTATTATTCACCATCAACTTCTGATTTTCCGCTTTTTATATCAATCTTCCATCCGGTAAGTCTTGCTGCAAGTTTTGCATTAAGACCTTCTTTACCGATTGCAAGTGAAAGCTGAGATTCATCAACAATAACTTCTGCTTCTTTTCTACCTTCTTCAAAAGCCGCCTTATCAACCGTTACGCTGATTGCTTTTGCAGGAGAAATTGCAGCTGCAATAAATTCTTCCGGATTTTCGCTGTATTTAACAATATCAACTTTTTCTCCGCCAAGTTCTTCAACAACAAGGTTAACTCTGTTACCGTGTGTACCTACGCAAGCACCTACCGGTTCAACATCTGCTTCGTTTGAAAGAACTGCAATTTTGCTTCTTACGCCCGCCTCACGAGATACGGATTTGATTTCAACAATTCCTTCTTTAATTTCAGGAACTTCTCTTTCAAAAAGTTTAGAAACAAGTTCAGGTGCTGTTCTTGAAACCTGAACATAAGGTCCTCTCGGTGTATTGTTGATATCTGCAACAAAAACAGTAATCTTCTGTCCGTGAGTATATGCTTCA
>JAFVVU010000095.1 GCA_017502065.1 Clostridia bacterium
GAAGCAAAAACCGCACGTCTTGTAAAGCTTCTTCGTGACGGCGGCGCAACAGTTGCCGCTTGCGGATGTAACCCGCTTTCAACTCAGGACGATGTTGCGGCGGCACTTGCCTGTGAAGAGAATATTTTTGTATTTGCAAAGCATGGTATTGATGAAAAAGAATATTATGACCTTATTGATAAAGCTCTTGAAATAAAACCGCAGCTTATTATTGATGACGGCGGCGATATTGTTTCAAGAGTGCATTCACATCACCCCGACCTTATTCCAAACATAATGGGTGGATGCGAGGAAACAACAACGGGTGTAATCCGTCTTAAATCAATGGAAAAAGCCGGAGCGCTTAAATTCCCAATGGTTTCCGTTAACGATGCATACTGCAAATATCTGTTTGATAACAGATATGGTACGGGACAGTCTGTGTGGAACGGAATTAACCGCACAACCAATCTTATCGTGAGCAGTAAAACAGTAGTTGTTGCAGGATACGGATGGTGCGGAAAAGGCGTTGCAATGCGAGCAAAAGGACTTGGCGGTAACGTTATTATATGTGAAGTTGACCCCATTAAAGCACTTGAAGCAGTAATGGACGGATTTAAAGTAATGCCGATGGATGAAGCATCAAAGCTCGGCGATATTTTTGTAACCGTAACAGGCTGTGATAAAGTAATCACACGTCAGCATTTTATGAATATGAAAGACGGTGCGGTTCTTTCAAATGCAGGACATTTTGATGTTGAAGTATACCTGCCCGATCTGGAAGCACTTGCAACAAATAAATACGAAGCACGTGAAAATATTACCGCATATGAAATCGGTGATAAAAAACTGTATCTCCTTGCTGAAGGCAGACTTGTAAACCTTGCTGCAGGGGACGGACATCCGGCGGAAATAATGGATATGAGTTTCGGTATTCAGGCACTTTCTGCAAAATATATGCTTGAAAATCATGCATCGCTTAAACCGGGCGTGTATAATGTGCCGGATGAAATTGATAAATATGTTGCGGAAACAAAGCTGGGTTCTCTTGGCATAGAAATAGATACCCTGACGGAAGAACAGGAAAAATATTTAAACAGCTGGGCATAAGTTATGATAAGAACAGATGATTTGCAAAACGGATATAAAATAATGCAGGATGAAGACGGATTTTGTTTCGGTACGGATGCAGTGCTTCTTTCGGATTTTGCCAAAATAAAAAAAGGCGAAACTGTAATGGACATCTGTTGCGGTAACGGCATAATCCCGATACTTCTTAATGCAAAATATTTACCGGGACACATAACCGGAATTGAAATCCAGTCTGTGGTTGCAGGCCTTGCAAAAAAGAATATGGAGCTTAATGGGTTTGATAACGTAAATATTGTTTGTGATGACCTTAAAAACGCCCATAATCATATAGGAAAACCGGTCGATGTGATAACCTGCAATCCACCGTATACTGCGGCTGGAAGCGGTATGCAGAACACGACTGATACTAAAATTATTGCTCGCCACGAGGTTAAATGTAACCTTGACGATATTATGGAATGTGTGGGCAGAAACCTAAAATTCGGCGGCAGATTTTATATGGTGCACAAACCGGAACGCACAGGTGAAATAATTGCAAAAGCAGCAGAGAAAAAACTTGCACTTAAGTTTTTGCAGTATACATATTCGGGAACTGAAAGAGAAGCAAGTCTTGCACTTTTCGGGTTTATGAAAGGTGCGGGAGTCGGTGCGAAGATACTTCCGCCGATTTTCGATGAAAGGACAATTTTATGAACGGAAAACTTTACCTTTGTTCAACCCCAATAGGCAATTTAGAAGATATAACATACCGTGTGGTAAGAACACTTTCTGAGGTTGATGTTATTGCGGCGGAGGATACCCGTCACAGCCTTAAACTACTTAATCATTTTGATATAAAAAAACCTATGGTAAGCTATTATGAGCATAACAAAATCCAGCGTGGTAACGAAATTATTGCAATGCTTAAAGAAGGCAAAAACGTGGCGCTTATAAGTGATGCAGGAATGCCTGCAATTTCCGACCCCGGTGAAGAACTTGTTATGCAGTGTATAGAAGAGGGGATTGATGTTGTGCCCCTTCCCGGTCCAAATGCGGCGCTTACAGCACTTATAGCATCGGGAATGCCAACAGGCAGGTTTGCA
>JAFVVU010000096.1 GCA_017502065.1 Clostridia bacterium
GCAGCAGTGCTTATATATAATGTAATGAAATTTGCAAACCTGCTGTAAAAAATTGCTTCCTTAATTATATAAAAAGCGGCGAAAGCCGCTTTTTTAATGCACAAAGTGCAATTCATGTTGTGCAAACAACAATTCATGGCAAAGCCATTTCATGATAACGAAGTTATCAATTCATTTATGCCTCCACTTGCTTGACAGTTTGTCATATTTATTCGGAACGTAAAAGTAAGTTACCTACGATGTATGTTTTTGTTTCCTTATTATATAATAGAAAACCCCCGACATAAATTGTCGGGGGTTTAGTTTTGCGCATTTAACGAAAATTATTTAATGATATCTGTTCCCATATATGGACGAAGTACCTCAGGAACTGTTACACTGCCGTCAGCATTCTGGTAGTTTTCAAGGATTGCCGCAACTGTTCTTCCGATTGCAACACCGGAACCGTTGATTGTATGAACAAATTTAGCTTTATCCTTAACGCTGTCTTTATATTTGATATTGGCACGTCTTGCCTGGAAATCTTCAAAGTTTGAACATGAAGAAATTTCAACATATCTGCCGTAGCTTGGCATCCACACTTCAATATCATATTTTTTAGCGGCTGTAAATCCAAGGTCGCCTGTGCAGATGCTAACAACTCTGTATGGAAGTCCGAGCAGCTGAAGTACGCTTTCCGCATCAAGAGTAAGCTTTTCAAGCTCATCATATGATGTTTCGGGTTTTACAAACTTAACAAGCTCAACCTTGTTGAACTGATGCTGACGTATAAGACCACGTGTGTCACGTCCTGCACTTCCTGCTTCAGCACGGAAACAAGCGGAATATGCAACGTGTTTTATCGGCATTTTTGAGCCGTCAAGAATATCATCTCTGTACATATTTGTTACAGGAACTTCGGCTGTAGGAATAAGAAAATAATCTTCAACCGCTGTTTTATATGCATCTTCTTCAAATTTCGGAAGCTGACCTGTACCAACCATGCTTTCACGAAGCACGAGATACGGCGGAAGAACTTCTTCATAACCGTTTTTGGTTGTATGTGTGTCAAGATAGAAGCTTATGAGAGAACGTTCAAGTCTTGCGCCAAGACCTTTGTAGAATGTAAATCTTGAACCGGATACCTTTGCACCTGTTTCAAAATCAAGAATTCCAAGACCCTCGCCTATATCCCAGTGAGCTTTTGCTTCAAAATCAAAGCTTGTTGGTGTACCGAACTTTCTTATTTCCACGTTATCCTCGTCTGTATCGCCAATCGGTACTGACGGATGAGGAATATTCGGGATTGTAAGCATAATTTCATTAATTTTTTCATCAAGCTCGCGGATTTTAACGTCAAGCTCTTTGGATTTTTCGGAAATTTCTTTCATTTCGGCAAAAATAGGAGCAACATCCTTGCCTTCTTTTTTGAGAGCAGGAATCTGTTTTGAAACTTCATTCTGTTTTGCCTTTAATGTTTCGGTTTCATAAGTAAGCTGGCGGCGCTGTTCGTCATATTCAAGGACTTTACCAATGTCCCCTACGCTTTCGCCACGTACTTTCATAACCTCCATTATTCTTTCATAATCGTTTCTGAGTAATTTGATGTCAAGCATTTATCTCAATCCTTCCCAAGTTTATTGACAATTTTTTCCAGGCTGTCCTTGTCATAGAATTCAATTTCAATTCTACCCTTCTTTGCGCCCTGTTTTATGGTTACTTTTGCGCCAAGCAGGTTTCCGAGTCTTTCCTCAAGCTCTGCTTTTGCAATATTTATTTTAGCCGGTTTTTCTTCGGGTTTTTCTTTCTTTTCTTTTGCTATTTGGTTTACATAATTTTCGGTTTGTCTTACTGACCAGTCTCTTTCGATAATTATATATGCGGTTTCTTCCTGAAGCTTTGCATCTTCAATGCCAAGAAGAGCTCTGCCGTGGCCTGCGGACAGTTCAAGCTGTTCTACAAGGCGACGAACCGGCTGCGAAAGTGCTAAAATTCGCATTGTATTTGCAACTGCAGGACGGCTTTTGCCCACTTTTGCGGCAATTTCTTCCTGAGTAAGTCCGAATTCTTTCAAAAGACGTTCATATCCGAGAGCTTCTTCAATGGGATTTAAGTCCTCTCTCTGTAGGTTTTCAATTAAAGAAACCTCCATTACGGTTTTTTCGTCAAAATCCTTGATAATAACCGGTACTTCCTTTAATTTTGCCATTCTTGCCGCTCTCCAGCGACGTTCACCGGCAATTATTGTGTAAAGACCGTTTTCATTCTTTTTAACAACAATCGGCTGCAAAATTCCGTGTTCCTTAACAGAATCTGCAAGTGCCGCAAGCTTTTCATCATCAAAAGCTTTACGCGGCTGGTCCGGATTTGGCTCTATTTGTGTGAGTTTAAGCGTGTTTATAGCGCCTTCGGGCTTAATTTCTACTTTTTTTTCGGAAGATTCTGGAATAAGCGCGGAAATTCCTTTTCCAAGCCCACCTGTTTTCTTTTTCATATTTAACACTTCCTTATTCTTCATTTAGCATCAAAAACTCTTCACCAAGCGCCATATACATTTCTGCGCCTTTGGATGTAGGGTCATAAATGTTAATTGGCTGACCGTAGCTTGGTGCTTCGCTTAATCGTACGTTTCTCGGTATAATACTTGCATAAACCTTGCCTTCAAAGTGGCGTTTTACCTCTTCAACAACCTGAATTCCAAGATTTGTTCTTGCATCAAGCATTGTAAGAAGAATTCCTTCAATATCTATATCCGGATTAAGCGACTTTTTGATTCTCTTTATATTATTGGTAAGAAGTCCAACACCTTCAAGTGCGTAATATTCGCACTGAATCGGTATTAAAACCGTATCTGTGGCTGTTAAACAGTTAAGTGTAACAAGTCCGAGAGACGGCGGACAGTCCAAAAATATGTAATCATAGTCCCCTCTCACGCTGTCAAGCGCGTTTTTAAGCACAAATTCCCTGTTATCCATGGAAACAAGCTCAATTTCGGCGCCCGCCAGCTCTTCAGATGACGGGCAAATCCATAAATTCTTAAAATCTGTTTTGATTATAACATCACCAATAGACTCTTCATTAGCAAGTACATCATACGTGCTTTTTTCGTATTCCTGCACGCCAAGACCGCTTGTTGCGTTCGCTTGCGGGTCAACATCCACAAGAAGAACCTTTTTACCAAGCTCCCCTATCGCTGCTGACAGGTTGATTGCAGTTGTTGTTTTGCCAACTCCGCCCTTTTGGTTTGCTATTGCAATTACTTTAGCCATAGTTAAACCTTCTTTCCAAATGTTTCACGTGAAACATTTGTTTTCCGTTTTAGGTTAAAATTGTTTCACGTGAAACAATTATTCTTCTGACGATGCTTCTTCCGTTGAAGAATTTTCTATTTCTGTTGCCATTTCTTCATCAGATTCCTCTTCTTTTGCAATTTTTGCAATTGCAGTTACAGAGTTTTCTTCATCTGCTCTTATAACTTTAACACCCTGCGATGCACGTCCGCAAGCTCTTATTTCTTCGGAATCTGTTCTTATTACAATACCTGCAGATGTGATAACCATAATATCTTCATCAGTTATTGCTTTAATTCCTATGATATTACCGGTTTTATCAGAAATAGAATAGTTTTTAACACCAAGACCGCCTCTTGACTGGAGATGGTATTCGTCCATTTCAGTTCTCTTACCGTAACCTTTTTCTGTTATTGTAAGGAGATATTTACCTTCATCTGCAACTTCCATACCAACTACATAGTCGTCGCCACGGAATTTCATTGCACGAACACCACGCGCATCTCTTCCTACAAGACGTACATCGTTTTCGTCAAATCTTATTGCCATACCGTAATGTGTACCAACAATAAGCTCTTTGCTGCCGTCGGTAAGCTTAACATCAATAAGCTCGTCACCCTCATCAAGTTTTATTGCAATAAGTCCGCCTTTTATCTTAGAATTGTATCTTCCAAGGGCAGTTTTCTTAATTACACCGTATTTGGTTAACATAATTAAATAATTATCGTCAACAAACTCTTTGATCGGGATAATTGCAGTAACTCTTTCGCCTTCTTCAAGCTGAAGCAGGTTAACAAGCGCCATACCTTTTGCTTGTCTGCCGACTTCAGGGATTTTATAGGCTTTTATCTTATGCATTCTTGCTTTATTTGTAAAGAACATAAGATAATCGTGAGTGTTTGCAACGAAAATATTTTCCGCAAAGTCTTCTTCACGGGTGCTCATACCGGAAATCCCACGTCCGCCACGGCGCTGTGATTTATAAGTATCAAGTGCCTGACGTTTAACATAACCGAAATGAGTCATTGTTATAACATTATCTTCAACGGGGATAAGATCTTCAATATCAATATCGTAATCGGATGTTGATATTTCAGTTCTTCTTTCATCACCGTATTTATTCTTGATTTCAAGCATTTCGTCTTTGATAATGCCCATTACAAGCGCTTCATCAGCAAGAACACGTTTGTAATATTCGATTTTTTCAAGAAGCTCAGCAAGTTCAGTTTCAATTTTCTCTTTTTCAAGACCCTGAAGTCTCGCAAGTCTCATATCAAGAATTGCCTGTGCCTGAACTTCAGAGAAATCAAACGCTTCCATAAGCTTAATTTTTGCATCGTTATAAGCTTCTCTTATGATTTTGATGATTGCATCAATATTATCAAGTGCTTTTTTAAGACCTTCGAGGATATGAGCACGAGCCTCAGCTTTTGCAAGGTTGAACTGTGTTCTTCTTACGATAACGTCTTTCTGATGGTCAAGATAGTATTCAATAATCTGACGCAAATTCAGGACTTTCGGCTGTCCGTCATGGATTGCAAGCATAATAACACCGAATGTATCCTGCATCTGTGTATATTTATAAAGCTGATTGCGAACAACCGATGCATTGGCATCACGTTTAACCTCAATAACAATTCTCATACCGTCTCTGCCTGATTCGTCGTTCAGGTCGCTGATACCCTCGATAACCTTATTTTTAACAAGCTCAGCAATATGTTCAATAAGACGTTTTTTGTTTACAACATACGGAATTTCAGTAACAATAATCTGTTCTTTGTTGCCGTGTTCTTCAATTTCTGCTTTCGCACGAACAATTATCTTGCCTCTACCTGTTTTATATGCGGCTCTAATTCCTGAAACGCCGTAAACAATACCGCCAGTAGGGAAGTCCGGACCTTTAACAATTTCCATAAGACC
>JAFVVU010000097.1 GCA_017502065.1 Clostridia bacterium
AGGCATGAAACTAAAAAATCTTACACTTGGCGCTGTGGTAAGCGCACTTATTATTGCACTTATGTACCTTGCGGCACTTATCCAGACCGGTACTGTTGCAATTTATTATGTAATAAGCATTTTACTTATGGTGCTTGTGGTTGAAGCAGGATTCCGCACAAGCGTTGTTTCCTATGTTGCGACCTCAATAATCCTTGCTTTTATTGCTCCCGACAAGGGTATGGCAATTGCCTACACAATGTTTATAGGACTTCATCCCGTGCTTAAAGCGCTGTTTGAGCGTCCGCACAAGCTCATACGTCACTGGATGCTGAAGCTTCCGTTTTTTGTTATTGCAACCGTGTCCGGAATGTTTGTTTTTTCGGCATTTGTTGCAGGATTTGATTTGAAAATGAAAATCCTTATCGGAATCGGCGTTGTTTTTGCAATGTGTGTATATGATTTTCTATTATCGTTCGGAATAACATATTATAACAAATATTTGTCCGACCGAATTTTTAAAAGCCGTAAGCCTTGACATAGGCTTAAGAAAAATGTATAATATTTGGGTGGATTTATTAAATAATCAGGAGGAAACATAAATGTCAGGACATTCTAAGTGGTCTAATATTAAACATAAAAAGGAAAAAACAGATTCGCAGAAAGCGAAGATTTTTACTAAAATCGGTCGTGAAATCTCTGTTGTTGTTAAACAGGGCGGTCCCGACCCGGCATCTAACTTTAAATTAAAGGACGTTATTACAAAAGCACGTTCTGTTAACATGCCTAACGATAACATCATGAGATGTATCAAAAAGGCAGCAGGTGAAGGCAGTGGTGATAACTACGAGGATATCACATACGAAGGTTACGGTCCGAAAGGCGTTGCCGTTATTGTTGAAACCCTTACAGACAACCGCAACCGTACTGGCGGCGATATGAAACATTATTTTGATAAATACGGTGGAAACCTTGGTGCAATGGGTTGCGTTTCATGGATGTTTGACCGCAAAGGCGTTATTATTGTATCCAAGGAAAGCGGTGCCGATGAAGAAGAGCTTATGATGCAGGCACTTGACCTTGGTGCAGACGATTTCAACGCAGAAGAAGAATATTTTGAAATCCTCACCTCTCCCGAAGATTTTTCAGCTGTTTCGGGCGGACTTGAAGAAGCAGGATATACATTTGAATCTGCCGAAATCAGTATGATTCCGCAGAACTATACAAAGCTGACGGAAGCAGACGATATCAAGAATATGAACAAGCTTCTTGAAATGCTTGAAGATAATGATGACGTCCAGAATGTATGGACTAACCTTGAGGAAGAAGAATAATAATTCAAAAAGGAGATGCATAAAGCAACTCCTTTTTTATTTGCATGTATATATTTCTTTCTCACCTATGTATTTATTGACAATTCGCCATCTGCCTTTTTCTGCGTTTACATCAATACACTTTTTATTTAATAAATTTACTTTTTAAATATTCAATAGATAATTCTATCTTTTTGAGGTCATTGCCCGGACTATTGATTTCTATAGTGACAGCATCATCATAGGAAATCGAACCGAGCACTTCGAAAATTTTATCAAAATCTATAATTCCGCTGCCTATCTCGTTACTGTCACAAACTTTATTATTGCTTTTTACCAGACCCGTCTCCGATGGCATAATATCTTTAAGATGAACATGACGTATTCTGTCCGCAAACAATCTGCTTGCTTTATACACGTCACTGTCACTGAACCAGAAGTTCCCTGTATCCAGAACATAATAAAGCTGCGGCACTTCTTTTAACAGAACACCAATTTCTTCCGGTGTTGCAATGCTTACGGCAGGGTCAGAATAATTTTCCATAACTGTTGTAATATTGTACTGTTTTGTAAGTTCGCACACATCGTTCAAATATGCGGCAATCATTTTTTGAACATCCTGTTTTGCAACATACATATTTGGATTATTAATTTTAGGTACAACCATCAAAAACGGCGTTTCCATTATTGCGCAGGTTTCAAGTTTTCTTTTCGTGTCTTCTTTCATTTCACTCATGAAATTTTCATTTTCAAAATTGAACTCTGCCATGTAATAGATTGAGGATACACTCATATCGTGGTTTTTCATTATTCCAAGAAGTTCATCCGGTTTGAAAAGGCTATCAAATGTTGATGTTCCCATTTCCAGCATTGTAAGTCCCTGAGGTTTCAATATTGATAATGCCTCGTCAAGATTTTTTACTTCACCTGTCCTGACAGCCGCAATAATCTGAGGTAAAAATGTACTTATTTTCATATTCTTTCAAACCCTTCCACGCCATTTTTTATATTTATTATAGCCGCAACAGCTGTATTTGTCAAGTTTTCCGGTACTCTCTCTTATAAAAAAATTGGGTTAATTTATCACAATATTCTTCATTGACAGATTGAACTTATTCCTATTGAATAAAAAAGTGGAGATTTAATCTCCACTTTTTTTATTTTTGTCTTGATTTTTTCAAAAAATCAGTTTATAATAAAGATAACGTTTCTCTTATGAGGTGAAAGATATGAAAAGACCATTATTTGTTTTTGCCGGTCAGTCCAACATGATGGGCGCTGCTTCCCTTCCCGCAAGTGAGCAGATATTTTTAGATAATTCATTTGAATATATGCACAAGGCAAAACGGTTCAACGGGAAAACAGGAACATTCAGAAACTACGGATTTCCGTGCGGAGAATTTTCTTACAAGAATCTTGAAGAAGCATATGGACCTGATGCCGATGAGAATTCCATCAGCAGTCTTGATAATTATCAGAACACAACATACTTCTGTCCATCTATGTGTATTGCCGAAGACATTGAAAAGAAAACACACTGTACATATGAGGTGTTCAGCGAGGCAAATAACCGCATGGCTGCTTCTCTTCCTCCTTTTATTGCAAAGGAACTTGAAAAATCCGGATATGCCTGCGCTTACGTTAACATATCAAAAGGCTCTGCACCGATTGATTATTACGTAAAAGGTGAAGCCGCCGATTATTTTGATAAAAAAGTTACCGATTTCTTTGAAGACAGCAAGGTACAGTTTCCCAATGACGATATGTCTGAAAAAGTCTTTGTGTGGCTTCAGGGAGAATCTGATGCTCTTAACGGATATGAGTATTATAAAAACGCTCTCGTCACACTTTGGAATAAACTTAAATCCGTCGGATTTACTAAGTTCTTTATGGTACGTGTGGGTTTTTGGGGAAATGAAAAAATTGCTGATGTAATGCGCGCTCAGGAAGATTTCTGCACAGAAAACGACGGTGCATTTATGATAACACGTGTTTGCTCGTTCTTTGAATGGTTTGGCTATGACAGCGACACATGGCTTCCGAAGGATATGCCCGAGGAGTTTACTGCCTGCCGCGACAGTTTTCACGGATTTAACAATCAGCATATAAATGAAAAAGGATTTAAGGTTATTGCAAAATATGCAGTACCGAATATTATAAGAATTTTATTTGATGGTAAAGCACCCGCATTAGAAGAGGAAAAGGTATTACCGCTTATCAAATAAAAAAAGAGGCTTATGCCTCTTTTTTTATTTTAAAAACAGCAAGGTTCTCGGGACCCGACAACAATCTTCGATTGTTTTGTCGGATGAGGTTCTTATTTATCATATTTACTGAACACTTCGGCTACCTCGCTTATTGTAAGGTATGCTTCATTA
>JAFVVU010000098.1 GCA_017502065.1 Clostridia bacterium
CCGGGTATGTATATCGGGTCAACTTCCGTACGCGGACTACATCACCTTGTGTACGAAATTGTTGATAACAGTATCGACGAAGCACTTGCAGGATACTGTAAAAACATTTACGTTACAATAAATGAGGACAATTCTATCACAGTAAGCGACGACGGACGTGGTATCCCGGTAGGTCTTCACCCGAAAATGGGAATTCCGGCGGTTGAAGTTGTATTTACAATTCTTCATGCCGGCGGTAAATTCGGCGGTGGCGGATATAAGGTTTCAGGGGGTCTCCATGGTGTTGGTGCTTCCGTTGTTAACGCACTTTCAACAAATCTTGAGGTTGAAATCTGCGACGGTAAGCATGTTCACGTTCAGAGATATGAACGCGGAAAAACAGTTCAGCCTCTTACAATAGTGGGAGATACAGACAGAACGGGTACAAAGGTTACATTTAAACCCGACCCCGAAATTTTTGAAGAGCTTGTATACGATTATGATACTCTTGCAGTTCGTCTTCGTGAACAGGCATTTCTCAACAAAGGTCTTCGCATTGTGCTTAAAGATATAAGACCTGAACAGGAAAGAGAAGATGAATTCAAATATGACGGCGGCGTAATGTCTTTCGTTGAATATATAAATAAAAATAAAGAAGGTCTGCATGAAAATATAATTTACATGCAGGAAGAAAAAGAAGAAGGATTTGTTGAAATTGCAATGCAATATACAACATCCTACAGTGAAGCAATAATTTCTTTTGCAAATAATATCAATACTGCTGAAGGCGGTACTCACGAAACAGGTTATAAAGCCGCACTTACAAAAGTACTTAATGATTATGCAAGAAAGTTTAATTTCCTTAAAGATGCCGATAAAAATTTAAGTGGTGAAGACGTAAGAGAAGGTCTTACAGCAATCATCAGCGTTAAGCTTTCCGAACCGCAGTTTGAAGGACAGACAAAAACAAAGCTCGGTAACAGCGAAATCAGAGGTCTTGTTGATGGCGTTGTATCCGAAAAGCTTGAAGTTTTCCTTGAAGAAAACCCGTCTGTTGCTAAGATAATAATTGAAAAAGCTCTTACAGCATCCCGTGCAAGAGATGCCGCAAGAAAAGCAAGAGAATTAACAAGACGTCAGTCAGCACTTAACGGACTTTCACTTCCCGGTAAGCTTGCGGATTGCCGTACAAAAGAAGCTAAAGGTACCGAAGTGTACATCGTCGAAGGGGATTCTGCGGGCGGCTCAGCAAAGCAAGGCAGAGACAGTAATTTCCAGGCAATTCTGCCGCTTTGGGGTAAAATGCTGAACGTAGAAAAATCCAGAATTGACAAGGTTTATGATAATGATAAATTAAAACCCGTTATCCTTGCCCTTGGTGCAGGATTCGGCGAAGATTTTGATGTAAACAAACTCCGTTACGAAAAAATCATTATTATGGCCGATGCCGATGTCGACGGTGCTCATATCAGAACACTTCTTCTGACATTCTTCTTCAGATATATGCGTCCGCTTATTGAAAACGGTAACGTATATATCGCTCAGCCGCCGCTTTATAAGATAAGTAAAGGTAAAACCGACCAGTACGCTTATTCCGATGAGCAGCTGAACGAAATTCTTGAAGAAACAGGTAAAGACGTTAGAATTCAGAGATATAAAGGTCTTGGTGAAATGAACCCGCAGCAGCTGTGGGAAACAACAATGGACCCCGAAAGAAGAACCATTCTTCGTGTTGAAATGGAAGATGCCGTTGCGGCAGACGAAATTTTCACAATTCTTATGGGTGATAGCGTTGAACCACGTCGTGAGTTCATTGAAGCGAATGCTAAATTCGTTACCAACCTTGATATTTAATGAAAGGAGATGTCTAATATGGAAAAAAATGGTAATGTGATACCGGCTGATAATAATGTGATACCGGTTGATATAAATAAAGAAATGAAAAAGTCCTATATTGACTACGCCATGAGCGTTATTGTAGGACGTGCCCTCCCCGATGTTCGTGACGGACTTAAACCCGTTCACAGACGTATTCTTTATGCAATGTATGAAGATAATCTTACATCGGACAGACCGTACAGAAAATGTGCTACGACCGTCGGTGACGTGCTTGGTAGATACCATCCACACGGTGACGCGTCGGTTTATGATGCACTTGTTCGTATGGCGCAGGATTTTTCGCTGCGTTATCCCCTTATTGACGGTCACGGTAACTTCGGTTCAATTGACGGTGACCCACCGGCTGCTTACCGTTATACTGAAGCAAGAATGTCAAAAATTTCAATGGAAATGCTGACTGATATAGAGAAAGAAACCGTTGATTTTATGCCGAACTTCGATGAAAGCAGAAAAGAACCGGTTGTTCTCCCCTCTCGTTTCCCGAACCTGCTTGTTGGCGGTTCATCCGGTATTGCGGTTGGTATGGCAACAAATATTCCGCCGCATAACCTTGGCGAAACAATTGACGCTTGTATTGCAATGATTGACAATCCGGAAATTGACGTTGAAGGTCTTATGGAATACGTTAAAGGTCCGGACTTCCCTACCGGCGGTATTGTTTACGGTGTTTCCGGAATAAGAGCTGCATATAAAACAGGTAGAGGTAAGGTTATTGTTCGTGCAAAAGCCGAAATTGAAGAACACGGAAATAAAGAACAGATTATTGTAAGCGAAATTCCGTATGTTGTAAATAAAAAACGTCTTATTGAACATATTGCTGAGCTTGTTAAAAATAAAGTTATCGAAGGTATCAGTGACCTGAACGATGAATCAGGCAGAGACGGTATGAGAATTGTTATTGAGGTTAAACGTGATGCAAATGCATCGGTTGTTCTCAATCAGCTTTACAAATATACACAGATGCAGGATACATTCGGCGTTATTATGCTTGCAATCCATGACGGACAGCCGAAAGTCCTGAATTTGCGCCAGATTATTGAATACTATCTTGACCATCAGAAAGATGTTATCGTAAGAAGAACACAGTTCAACCTTGCAAAAGCTGAGGCTCGTGCTCATATCC
>JAFVVU010000006.1 GCA_017502065.1 Clostridia bacterium
GAAAAGACTCCTTGCTTACGGTGGCGGCACCGCTTATGATTTTCACATAATTCCATCTTAGCCGTCAGCAATGTGACGGAACTTGAAACAAATATATTTTATACTATTTATAATTCATTGTCAACCTTTTAAAAATTTTATAGCCGAAAACCCTGATAGCATTCCCTGATATACGGTTTTGGCAATCTGCAGGATTCCGCCCGTGCAGTCACCTGCGGCAAAAATTCCGGGAATGTTTGTTGCCATATTTTCGTCTACAGAAACAGAAGTTCCGTTTGTAACAGCGCCGATTTTCTTTGCAATATCCGCACCGCCGGCTATGCCAAGCGCAATAAAAAGCCCGGATATGTCAAGTGTTTTGCCGTCTTCAAAAACAACTTTTTCAAGAACGGCATCACCGGACACAGCTTCTATTTTGGATGTATTTACCTTTATTCCGTCGGGAACAGGGGCGGAGGGCTCTTCCCCGTCTGTAAGAAGTGTTACGGATGCGGCAAACGGCAGAAGCACCGATGCTTCATGCATTGCATATTCACCGCTGCCGAGCACGGCAACATCTTTTCCACGGAAGAAAAATCCGTCGCACACGGCGCAGTAGCTTATTCCACTGCCTTCAAACTTTTCAAAATTTTCGATTTTCGGTTTATTTCTTGATGTGCCGGTTGCAATAATAACGCTGTCGGCAAAGTATTCGCCCGATGTTGCGCTAACCTTAAACTTATCTTCGAACGAAAGCCCTACAACCTCGTCAGTTACCACCTTTGCACCAACATTTTTTGCCTGCAAAAGCCCTGTGGCATAAAGGCTTGGTCCGGAAATGCCGTTTTCAAACCCGTAATAATTTTCGATTTTTTCGGCTTTTTCAAGTGCATGCACGCCGTTTTCTATAATAGTAGTATCTATTCCTGCTCTTGCAGTATAAAGTGCGGCAGAAATGCCCGCAGGACCGCCGCCTATAATCACAACATTTTTTGACATAGGAATTCTCCTTATTTCTTTTTTTAAAGTATAACATTTTATACTTTATTTTGTCAATTCTATTGACAAAAATGTGCGGCGGCTGTATAATTAATAAGTCGGTTAACTGTTAACCGTTTAACTTTTGGAGGTGAGCGTGTGGCAACAACCTATTTTGAGATTATTGACAGAATGAATAAGCTTAATCTTCTGCACAGGATGAGCATCCAGACGGAAGGCTATAAAAACGGGCTTTATTTAGGTCAGCTGCCCATTCTTGAATATGTAAGAAAAAACAGCCGCTGTACACAGCGTGAACTGGCAAATTTCCTTGGGGTTTCGCCGCCCAGCATTGCAACAAGCGTAAAGCGTATGCAAAAAGCAGGGCTTATTGAAAAGGAAACCGATGAAACAGACCAGCGATACAGCAGGCTTTCCATTACAGAAAAGGGTATTCTTGTGTCGGAAAAATGCCGCGCACAGTATGACTGTGTTGATGCACAGCTTTTTGCCGGATTTGATGAAAAAGAGTGCGAAACTTTGTATAAATTCTTTGGAAGAATGATAGCAAATCTTTGTGCGGATGCGGAAGACATTTCGTTTATGTCGCTTATTGAAGAGGCGCAAAAACTAAGTGCAAAACAGATAAAGGAGGAAGACAAAGTTGATTAAAAAGCTTTTATCATGCGTAAGAGAATACAAGAAACCTACCATAATGACGTTTCTTCTTATTACGCTTGAGGTAATTATAGAATGTATTATTCCGTTTGTAACGGCAAGTCTTGTAAACCAGATTAAAGTCGGCATTGAAATAAAGGCTCTGCTTATAATCGGAATATCCCTTGTACTTATGGCAATAGTTTCGCTTGCCTGCGGCGGTATTGCAGGATACACAAGTGCAAAGGCATCGGCAGGCTTTGCAAAAAACCTGCGTCACGATATTTTCAATAAAATTCAGGATTATTCGTTTGAAAATATTGATAAATTTTCTTCATCCTCGCTTGTAACCCGTCTCACAACGGATATAACACACGTGCAGATGTCGTATATGATGCTTATAAGAACAGCGGTACGTTCTCCGCTTATGTTTATTTTTGCAATTATAATGGCATATATTATGGGCGGAAAGCTTGCCGGCACATTTATTGTTGTTGTGCCTGTGCTTGGGTTCGGGCTTTTCCTTGTAAGCCGAAAAGCAATGCCCACATTCCGCAAGGTGTTCAAAAAATATGATAAACTTAACGAATCTGTTGAAGAAAATATCCGCGGAATGCGCGTTGTTAAAGGTTTTTCCCGTGAGGAATACGAAACCGATAAGTTCTATAACGCGGCAGATGAAATCCGCAGTAACTTCACAAGAGCGGAACGTATTGTTGCATGCAACACCCCGATAATGCAGATTTGTCTTTATTTCAATATGATATTTGTGCTTACCGTAGGGTCAAATATTGTTATTTCCAGTATGGGATTGAGTCTTGACGTCGGTCAGATTTCGGCAATGCTTACCTATGGTATGCAGATACTTATGTCACTTATGATGATTTCAATGGTTTATGTTATGATAACAATATCCTTTGAATCAATGAAACGTATTGTTGAGGTGCTTGACGAAAAATCAACACTTGTAAATCCTGAAAATCCGGTAATGGAAATTCCGGACGGAAGCATTGATTTTAAAGACGTAAGCTTTAAATACTCGGCAAAATCAAAAAATTATTCCCTTCAGGATGTTGACTTACGTATAGAATCGGGAATGACAGTCGGAATAATCGGCGGTACAGGTTCAAGTAAATCAACTCTTGTTCAGCTTATCCCGAGACTTTATGACGTGTCGGTAGGGTCGGTATGCGTAGGCGGACGTGACGTTCGTGAATACGACCTTGAGGTGCTTCGTGACAGTGTTGCAATGGTGCTTCAGAAAAATCAGCTGTTTTCAGGTACTATAAAAGAAAACCTGCGCTGGGGTAATGAAAATGCAACCGATGAAGAGCTTATCCATGCGGCAAAGCTTGCACAGGCGGATGAGTTTATTTCGTCTTTCCCGGACGGGTATGATACCTATATTGAACAGGGCGGCTCAAACGTATCGGGTGGTCAGAAACAGCGTCTTTGTATTGCAAGAGCGCTTCTTAAAAAACCGAAAATCCTTATTCTTGATGACTCAACCTCGGCGGTTGATACAAAAACAGATGCACTTATCCGCATGGGATTTAAAGAATTTATTCCCGAAACCACAAAAATCATAATTGCACAGCGAATTTCTTCCGTACAGGATGCGGATATGATTATCGTTATGGACGGCGGTAAGGTTTCGGCGGCAGGTCCGCACGAAAAGCTTATGGCGGAAAGCGAAATATACCGCGAAATTTATGAGCAGCAGACAATGGGAGGTGGAGAAGATGAAACAAATGAATAAACGTCCTCCCATGCCGAAAGGCTGTCTTAAACGTGTAATAAAACTTCTTGTAAAATCGTATCCCGTGCTTATCCCGATTACCGTATTCTGCATTATTTTCTGTGCGGTAACTTCTGCAATGCCGGCAATTTTTCTGCAGCAGGTAATTGCTGATATAGGTGTGTGGATGCCGACGGGAAACTGGGCAGAGGCAAGCAAGGTAATAATCCCCAAAATAGCGATACTTGCAACGTTTTATGTGCTGTCGCTTATTTCAATTGTTGCACATACTCAGCTTATGGCGTATATCACACAAGGTTTCCTGCATAAACTTCGTTGTCAGATGTTTGCAAAAATGCAGACCCTGCCGATTAAATATTTTGACACCAATAAACACGGCGATATCATGAGCCGTTATACCAATGATATTGACTCGCTTCGTCAGATGGTTTCGCAGTCGCTTCCGTCAATACTGCAAACAGGCGTTGTTATCATAACGGTATTTTGCATTATGATGTATTACAGTTTCTGGATGACACTTGTGGTGCTTCTCGGAGTTGCCGCAATTTCATTTGTAACCGGAAAAGTCGGCGGCGGCAGTGCAAAATATTTCATCCGTCAGCAGAAATCTCTTGGTAAAACCGAAGGCTTTATTCAGGAAATGATGAGCGGACAAAAGGTTATCAAAGTATTTAACCACGAGGATAAATGCCGAGAGGGTTTTGACACCGTAAATGAAGAGCTGTTTCAGGATAATTTCAAGGCTCATGCATATGCAAACGTGCTTGGCCCGATTATCCAGAACATCGGTAACATACTGTACGTTCTTATTGCAATAGTAGGCGGAATTATTCTTGTAACCAAAGTGCCGAACATTGGTATAAGCTCAATCATCACGGGAACAATAGGCGTTCTTACAATTGACGTTCTTGTTCCATTTCTCAATATGGCAAAACAGTTTACGGGTAACTTTAACCAGGTTTCACAGCAGATTAACTCCATCGCAATGGCAATAGCAGGTGCACAGCGTGTGTTTAATCTTATTGATGAAGAGCCTGAAGCTGATGAGGGTTATGTAACACTTGTGAATGCAGAAATTGATGCAAACGGAAATATTACGGAAACGGGTAAGCATACAGGAAAGTGGGCGTGGAAACATCCGCATCACGACGGGAGTCTCACATATACTCCGCTTGCAGGCGATGTGGTTCTGTCAGATGTTGATTTTGCATATGAAGAAGGCAAAACAATCCTGCATAATATCGACCTTTATGCAAAACCCGGTCAGAAAGTTGCGTTTGTTGGCGCAACGGGTGCAGGTAAAACTACAATCACAAATCTTATCAACAGATTTTATGATATTGAAGACGGTAAGATAAGATATGACGGAATAAATATTAATAAAATCCGTAAATCCGACCTTCGCCGTTCGCTCGGTCTTGTTCTTCAGGATACAAACCTGTTTACCGGAACAGTTATGGAAAATATCCGTTACGGAAAGCTTGATGCAACCGATGAAGAATGTATCAATGCGGCAAAGCTTGCCGGTGCGGATACGTTTATAACACGTCTTCCCGAAGGGTATGATACTAGCTTAGAAAACAACGGGGAAAACTTGTCGCAGGGTCAGCGTCAGCTTATTTCAATTGCCCGTGCGGCAGTTGCCGACCCGCCGGTTATGATTCTTGATGAAGCAACATCTTCAATTGATACAAGAACCGAACAGATTGTTCAGCGCGGTATGGATAAGCTTATGGAAGGCAGAACCGTGTTTGTAATTGCGCACCGCCTTTCAACGGTTAAAAATTCCGACGTTATTATGGTGCTCGACCACGGACGTATTATTGAACGTGGTAGCCACGATGAGCTGATTGCCCAAAAAGGGCAGTATTATCAGCTGTATACCGGCGCATTTGAATTATCTTGACGATTGAATTAAAAAGCGCCGACCGCGCAGAAGCCCTAACGAAACTGGACAATGCAAAATAAAAGCTAAACAATATTTGTGTAGAAATCCGCATTTGATGCGGATTTCTTTTTGCATTAAAGTTTCTGCGCTTCAGGCAACCTTCGCCGCTCGCAGTACCTATGTACAGCTTCGGGACTTAAGTTTGCCCAATCGGCATCGTTTTACTTCAATCGTGGGAGTGCCGAGCATAAAAATACTTATCCTCTTTTTTTGTATTGCAATCCCGTAATAATTGTGATATTATGAAAACAGGCGTATATTGCCGGTACAATGAGGAGTGTTTTAATTATGAAGGTTGGTTTTGGAAGTGCAAGCATTACGCCAAAAGGCGGTAAAATAATCATTGCCGGGGGTATACCTGTCCGTTTCACCGATGTTGTACATGATGATGTGCGGGCAGTTGCTATGGTAATTGAACAGGATGATACCCGTACAATCTGGGTAGGATGTGATATGTGTCATCCGACTAAAAAACTGACAGACACCGTCATCGATAGCCTGAAAAAACATATTGCGGATTTTAATGCCGATGAGTTTATTATGACCGCAACACATACCACAGCATATTTTTATCTTACAGATGATGAGTTTTTAAATTCGTTCGATGTGGATTTAACTCCGGTAATTCCGCTTGAAGAATCACGAAATCAGGTGTGCGAAGGAATAACAAAAGCAGTGCTTGAAGCCTTATCAAATATGGATGATTGCTCCGTTGAGTTTGCTGCTTCTGATATAATTACGGGTCTTTGCAGAAGAGTTGTGTATAAAGACGGTTCTGCCGAGATATACAGAGATGTGCATAGTGATGAATTCTTAAGAATGGAATATCCTGATGGTACAGGAGTTCAGCTTTTATATTTTTATAATAAAAGGAACAGGCAGCTTGCAGGAATTTTTGCGGCTGTACCTTGTCCGGCTCAGGCAGATGAAACATCTGTATATATAACTGCGGATTATTGGGCTACTGTCAGGGAACGTATTGCTGAAGAATTCGGCAGTAATGTCAACGTGCTTGGTGTATGTCGCGCCGCAGGTGAGCTTTCACCACACAGGTTTATCAAAATTGATGCAGGAATCAGCGGTGGTGGCTGGGGCTGTGCCGCAGCACAGAAATTGGGACTGCATATAGCAGATGCCATAATAAAAGAAAAAAACCGTCCGATATGTGTGTTTGACAGTGAGAATATTCCTCATTCAAGAATTACAACAGAAATAAGCTTCCCGATAAGAAAACCCTCGGAAGATGAAATTCAGATGGCGAATCAGTATTTTGAGAATTCAAAAGAAAATACGGGCGAGTGTAATTTGCAGGAAAAAGCAGCGGCAACGCACATCCTGAAAGTCATAAATGCAGGTGATTTCTATAAAAGTAGAGTATCTGTAATGAAAATAGCAGATTTGTTATTTTTTACTTGTCCTGCAGAACTTTATACTGAATATGCAAAAAGAATATCCACAAGATTTCCGGATAATCCTGTTTTTGATATCCAGCTTGCAAATGACAGCTTGGGATATTTGCCGACTAAAGAAGCTATTGAACGTGGCGGATATTCCACAAAGCTTATAAGTACTGTTACACCTCCGGAAGGTGGAGACCTTTTTGTTGATGAAACAGTTAATCTTCTTAAACAACTATAAAAAATATAAAGCGAGGAAATGATATGTTTACAAGAAAAAGTTTCAGCAAATTATACGAAGGTGTTATGGAACCGTTTAAAATTATAGGCAATGTTTATTTTGTAGGTACCTTTCCTGCATCATCACATCTGATAGATACCGGAGAAGGTCTTATCCTGATAGATACAGGATATTCGGATACACTGTTTTTGCTTATTAATTCGATTTATAAACTGGGATTTTCACCATATGATGTTAAGTATATAATACATACGCATTGGCACGGAGACCATACCGAAGCAACTGCTGCTTTTTGTCATTTAACGGGCGCAAAAACATACATAGGCAAAAAGGATGCTGAAAAAGTAAAACAGCATTTCATACCCGATTACCTGTTAGAAGAGGGCGACGTAGTAAGCCTTGGTAATACCCAAATTGAAGTTATGGAAACACCGGGACATACCGAAGGAACAATATCATTATTCTTTAAAACAACGGAAAACGGGAAAACATATAATGTCGGAACGTTCGGCGGTGCCGGAGCAAATACACTTGTGCCCGAAAGATATGATTTTGAAGGCTGCAGAGAAGCTTATATTGACTCTCTTAATAAGCTTCGCACAAGAAAAGTAGATGTTTTCATCGGCAATCACGTGTGGAATAATGATACTGAAGTAAAATCGGAAATTCTGAGAACAACGGGTGAAAATAAGTTTATTGATTCAAATCTCTGGGGTGAATTTCTTGATTTTTGCGAAAACCGATTAAAAGAAATCCTGGAACGTGAAAATAAGCAATAAATAAGTTTTTAACGAAAATTTTAAAAAAACTATTGACAAATGAAAATCACGAGAGTATAATGATAGTAATTTGAATATCACAAAACAACTATGACGAAGACGGTCGGAGGGTGAAACCTTAAGAGAGTTGGCGGTTGGTGCAAGCCATCGGGGAAGCTTTCCAATGACCCATCACTTCTGAGTTGGAGGACCGAAAAGGTTAGTCCTGAGTAGACTCCTTCCGTAAAGCTGCGTTAAAGCAAGGGCTTGATAGAGCCTGGTAAGTGGCGAATTTTTATATTCGCAATTTGAGTGGTACCGCGAGTTGATACAACCCGTCTCAAAATTTGAGGCGGGTTTTTTGTTTTATTCAAATCCGTGTCGGCGTAAAAATACGCGGCGGAAAAGAAAGGAGCAAAAAAGATGGATTACAATTTGAAAGAGGTTGCAGGCCGTATCAAAGACCTGCGCGAAGCAAAAGGATATACTCCTGGAGAGCTTGCAAAGCTTACGGGCGTATCGGTAGAAGACTACAAACTTCTTGAAGAAGGAGAAACCGATTTCAGCTTCACATTTATCTACAAATGTGCAAAAGCGTGCGGCGTTGAAGTTGTTGACCTGCTTGAAGGAACAAGCACAACACTTACTTCCTTTGCAATCACAAGAAAGGGCGAAGGTCTTAAAATTATCAAAAAGCAGGGCGTAGTGTATAACAACCTTGCACCGAAATTCAAAGACAAACTTGCTGAACCGTTCCTTGTTAAATTCCCGTACCTTGCAGAAGAGCAGAACGCACCCATCAAACTTAATTCCCATAACGGACAGGAATTTGACGTAATTGTTAAAGGTTCTCTTAAGGTTCAGGTTGGTAACCACGTTGATATTCTTAACGAAGGCGATTCAATTTTCTATAACAGTATCATCCCTCACGGTATGATTGCCGTAAGCGAAGGCGGATGTGAATTCCACGCCGTTGTACTTAATCCGCAGGATGGACATTTCAGCGAGGAATATCCGGAAGCACCGTTTATAGCTTCAAAAGCTGTAAAAGCGGCAAAAGAAAAGAAGAAAACAGTTGCCGATAATTTCATCACATCAACATATGATGATAACGGCGTATTTAACGGAATTTCATTTAAAAATGACGATAAATTCAACTTTGCATTTGACTGTGTTGATGCAATTGCAAAGAAAGACCCCGACAAGCTTGCTATGATGTGGGTTGCAAACGATAAAACTGACCGCCGCTTTACATTCAGCGATATGAAAAAATATTCTGCAAAAACTGCAAACTATTTTGAATCGCTCGGAATCAAAAAAGGCGACACGGTTATGCTTGTGCTCAAACGTCATTACCAGTTCTGGTTCTGTATGCTTGCACTGCACAAAATCGGTGCAATCGCAATCCCTGCGACAAATCAGCTTGTTGAGCACGATTTTGAATACAGATATAAAGCAGCAGGCGTAAAAGCAATTGTTTGTACTGCCGACGGAGATGTATCAGTTGAAGCCGAAAAAGCGGCAGCGGCATTCCCTGATATGCTTAAAATTCTTGTTGGCGGCACAAAAGACGGCTGGCATGATTTCAACGTTGAAATGGAACGTTTCAGCACTCATTTTGACCGCACGGAAAATACTCCCTGCGGCGACGACCCGATGCTTATGCTGTTCACATCCGGTACAACAGGATATCCGCGTATCGCAACACATTCATATAAATATGCGCTCGGTCATTATCCAACTGCTAAACACTGGCACAACGTAAATCCTGACGGACTTCACTTTACAATTTCCGATACAGGCTGGGGTAAAGCACTCTGGGGTAAACTCTACGGTCAGTGGCTCTGCGAAGCAGCACAGTTCACCTATGACTTTGACCGCTTCCATTCCGAAGATATCCTGCCGATGTTTGCTAAATACCATATCACAACATTCTGTGCACCGCCTACAATGTACCGTTTCTTCATCAAAGAAGATTTGTCCAAATACGACCTTTCTTCAATTGAATATGCAACAACTGCAGGTGAAGCACTTAACCCTGAGGTTTATAATCAGTTCTATAAAGCAACAGGACTTAAGATAATGGAAGGCTTTGGTCAGACAGAAACAACCCTTTCAATCGCAAACTTTGTTGGCTCAACACCGAAAATCGGTTCAATGGGTAAACCAAGTCCGCTTTACGATGTTGTACTTCTTGATGCCGACGGAAACGAATGCCCGACAGGGGATACCGGTGAAATCTGTGTACGTACAAAAGATGGTGCGCCGTGCGGACTCTTTATCGGATACTACCTTGACGATGAAAAAACAAAAGACGTATGGTACGACGGATATTATCATACAGGCGACCAGGCAACAATGGACGAAGACGGTTACCTCTGGTATGTAGGACGTATCGACGATGTAATCAAATCATCCGGATACCGTATCGGACCATTTGAAATCGAAAGTGTTATCATGGAACTTCCGTATGTTCTTGAATGTGCAATCACAGCCGTTCCGGACGAAGTCCGCGGACAGATTGTAAAAGCAACAATCGTTCTTACAAAAGGAACTGTGGGCACAGATGAGCTTAAGAAAGAAGTTCAGGAATACGTTAAAACACATACTGCACCTTACAAATATCCGAGAATTGTTGAATTTGTGGATGAACTTCCGAAAACAATCAGCGGTAAGGTAAGACGTGTGGAAATCAGAAACAATGACCTGAAAAAAGCACAGCAGTAATGGAATGAGATAAAAGGCGACGAACATCAAAAAAGGAGTAGCAATTGCTACTCCTTTATTATTTTGCAATTCGTGACATTATAACAGCAGCTTCTGCGCGTGTAGTATTTCCAAGCGGATTGATTGTAAGGTCGGTATTACCTGTAATAATTCTTGAAGCAACCATTGATCCGATATCGCTGAGTGCATAATCAGCTATAAGCGATGTATCGGAGAAATTTTTAAGAACTTCTTGCGGGGCTACTGCTGAAATTCTGCTGAGAGAGCGAAGTCCTCTTGCACAGATAACCATAAGGTCCTGTCTTGAAATTGGTTCTTCGGGGCTATATGTGCCGTCTCCCGAGCCTTTAAGAATTCCAAGTGCTTTGCCTATCGCAATTTCTTTTGCATAATAGCTGCTTTCGTCAACATCAGTAAACTGGTCTGTCGCTTCCGCTGTAAGACCGAGTGCACGGATAAGATACATTGCAAAGTCGCCTCGTGTGATATTTTCGCCCGGCGCGTAGATACGCTCGCCTTTGGTGTTTGCAATTTTCTTTGATACCATTTTTTTAATTGCATCAGCTGCCCAAAGGTGATTTCCGAGGTCTGTAAACATCGGCTCGGCAAGAACCGCAGTATCTATATTTTCTGTAAGTGCTATTTCATAAAGCGAAACCTGTCCCGGTTTTAATGTAAGGTTAAAGGTAGAATCTTCTGAATAGACCACTTTGTCTGTTGTGCCGTTTACAAGGTTTGCAGTAAATCCGTTTATTTCGATAAGTCCGTTTGCACTTTCTATGTTAAAGCTTACCGGCGTATCTTTTCCGTCGTTTTTATGTTCTTTAATAAGAACGTACAATTTTCCGTCCGAAACCCAGCTTCTCATCCAGTAATCACTGCCCATATATTCATTAAAGACAGGTGAATTTTTTCTTACAAAATGGTCGTACATCTGATGCATTTCGCCACTTTCCTTAACCTTTGTAAGCACAGACATAAGAGTTGGCGTATTTTCGTCCGTAACATAATATCCTATTCCTTCCGCACCGCCCCAAAGAGTTGTGTATAAATTCATTCTGTATTCATCCTCTGTCGGTTCCCACGGCAAGAACCAGTCGGAAGCATAACCGAGTGCCCATACTTCTTTTTCGTCAAATACTGAATTTACTGCACGTTTTGTTCTGTTATACGGATGATATGTCTGGGTTGTCTGTGCAGGATACGGGTCAATTGCCGCAATATCAACATATTGAAACGCCCGTTCATATGAATTCGGCACTCCGGTTGATTCAATATTATATACCGGATGCACAGGGTCAATTTCTCTTATAACTCTGTATCCTTCTTCAAGATATTCAAGCATTTCCGCATAAGTTTGAGCCATTTTTCCAACGCCCGTATTATAGCAAGGTTCGTCCATCATCATCCATGCATAAAGTGCAGGATGGTCTTTGAACTCTTCAACAAGAAGGCGTGTTGTGGGAATCTGGAACGGATGTCCCGCCACACGTCCGTAAAGCTGATATATAACTTTAAGTCCGCGTTTATGCGCTTCGTCCATAATTCGTCTTATTTCGGGAATATTTTCCGGATTGCTGAAATGCACATCATCCGGTCGGATTACCGTTATGCCTGCTTTTGCATAATCGTCAAAATATTTTTCCCATGCACCGTAAAGAAACATAACATCAATAGGCTTTCCGTTTTCGTCAAGCATCTGCCCTTTTTCATTAAGTGCCGTCGGTCTGTCATATCGGTAAATTCGTTTCGGCTCACTTTCTTCAATAACCGTACCATCCGCCCGTTTATACACAGCCGAAATAGTATATTTTTTTGTTTTTTCTGCAAGTGTCATAACATCAAATTCAGCTTTGGTTGCAGGAGAAGCAGGAACCGATTGAGATGCAATAACATTATTGCCATCTTTAATTATAAATTCAACGCTGCTTTCGTTTTCAATAGGATAATTGATATAATCAATATCGGCAAACGCTTCTATAATGCCGTCTTCGGTATAATAAAAAGCATCCTTTGTATAAAACTCCATATTGGCAGATGTGCCTGCAGGCCCGAATGAGATATCATCATAGTAAAGTGTTCCCATTCCCGTCATACGCAAATAAAAAACTACAGTATTTGTTTTTTCGGGAAGAGTGAAAAGCAGTTTTATTTCCTGCCACTCCTCATTTTCCGGAATTATTTTGTTTGATTCGGCATCCGAAATATATGTAGATGCCGACGTTTGGGCACTGTTGTAGAATTCAATTTTCATCATTGCCCCGTTAAGCGCTGACATATTTTTTGCTTTTACCCATGCGGAAAGCACGTAATCCGTGTTAGCAACAAGGTTACCGCTTACTACCTGCTGTATATACGGAAGATAAACAGCGGGGTCATCGGTAGAAATTTTTGCACTGCGGCTGCCTGTGTGTGCTTCTTCATCTGTAACGGTGGTAACAGTTCCCCAATTGCCCTGAAATCCTCTGTAGTTTTTGGGTGCGGTGCCGTCAGCTGTAATTTCTTCAAACGAAGGGTTTGCAACCACATTGTCTACCCCCGGGATTATGGTTGCATTGGCATTTTCCTCAAGCTCCTTTGCAAGAAGCTCCTGCGAATGTGCCCACACGTTTGCGGCAAGGGTACGTCTTGCAGTTGCTTCTTCAAGTGTAGATTCCGTAACTTCCCCTACAAAGCTTGCATCATCCCAGTATATTTCGCCACCGCAGTCAAGGCGAAGCTGAATTTTTGCCATTCCCCCTTTTTCGGGAGCAATTCCTTCAATTTCGCAAAGGGTCCATTTTTCGCCATTTCCGGAAAAACAGTCATAGACTGATGAGCCGGCATAGGTTTTTCCGTCTGCTTCATAAAACTCTATTTTCATTATGCCGCCCACATCAGAAGAAAAATCAAGTAATTCTTTCACATAAAGATATGCAGAAAATTTATAGTTTTTACCCGGAATAATCCCGTAAATATCATGCAGAATAATCTGTTTTGTTCCATCGTTTGCCGAAAGCTTTGCCGCACGTTCTCCGCTGCGAGCTATCGTGGTAGATACACGGGAGTTGGTGTTGTCAAAACCGCTCCAGAAGGCAAAAGACGTTCCGAGAAGCTCCATATCTCCATTGGCAATGAGGTCTCCTTTAACGAAAGTTTCTTTTGCATTTGTGGCAATTCCGCCAAATAACGTGCAAAGCAAAGTAAGTATCAGCACTACAGATAAAAGTTTTTTCATTTTATTTCCCCCGTATTGATTTTTTTACAATTTCATTATATAATGTATGTAAAACTACGTCAACCAAAATTTTGTGTTTTATCAACAGGTGACTTTTATGTACAAATATGCAACCTATAATATGAATAACAAAAATGATTTTTGTATGTCCGCTTCTTGTCTGGATATTTTTGAAAACATTTCTTTTTTGCATAGCGGTGCCGACTTTCCGATTGGAGCATCTCCGTCCGATTACTGCATTTCACAAAAAAATGCTTATTTAACTATTTCATACAGCCATGTAAACGAAACTGTCTATACAATCAACGGCAAAACATATGTTGTAAAAAAGGGAGAGTTTCTTATTCAGGGGCGCGGCAGCATAAACAGCCAGACCCCGGGAAAAGGCGGCAGTGTTACTTATGGTGTAAGGGTAAATCCGCAGTTTTGTAAAAAATACGGACTGTGCGATGATATTGTGTGCCATATAAAGGCAGATGAACAAATGCAGGATTTATTTTTAAATCTTATCCGTAAATATGACGAAAACCCCTTCAGTTCTTCTGCAACAACGGCAATGCTTCAGCTTCTTATGTACATAAATCGTAAGTACAAGCAGTATTCCGCAAAGCTTGATGACAACGGCGTTCTTTCCGATAAGCAAATGGAAAAGGTAATCAAATATATTAACCGCAATCTGTTTAATAAAATACGCCTTTCCGATATGGCAGCACTTCTCAATCTGGAGCAGACATATTTCAGCCATATATTTAAAAAAACCTGCGGGCAGAGTCCCATTGCCTATGCAAATTTTTTGCGTTGTGAAAACGCCAGGGAAATTCTTCTGACAACGGATTTTACTGCAAAGGAAGTTATTGAGGCTTGCGGATTTCAAAGTATGTCGCATTTTAAAAGCATGTACAAAAAATTAACCGGCAGAGATGTTCTTGTTGATGCCGCTACCGAACCGGTGGAAATTGAAGT
This sequence comes from Clostridia bacterium, assembly GCA_017502065.1. Lineage (GTDB taxonomy): Bacteria > Bacillota > Clostridia > RUG12999 > RUG12999 > RGIG4103. The sequence goes on from JAFVVU010000006.1 coordinate 14,625, forward strand.
AAAAAAGTAAAAAAAGAAGGACGGGAAATTCCGTCCTCTTAATATTTATTTGGCGATTCTGTTCATAATCACAGCAGCTTCTGCGCGTGTAGTATTTCCAAGCGGATTGATTGTAAGGTCGGTATTA
>JAFVVU010000099.1 GCA_017502065.1 Clostridia bacterium
GCATATGTATGATTCGGGTCAACATCCGCAAATGTGTCGGCTGTATCTGCAGTAAGTCCGAGTGTTCTTATAAGGAATCCTGCAAAGTCTGCTCTTGTAATGTTTTCGCCTGGTGCAAATGCGCCGTTTACTGTATTTACAACATCTTTCATTGCAAGAGTTTCAATTTCTTTTTCTGCCCAATCATACCCTGCGATATCCGCATATACATCTTCGTTTACTGCCGCTATATCAAACGGTGTGTTCGGGTTAAGCTTATAAAGGCCTACACCAAGGCTTGGCATTGCAAGCTTGAATGTGTTATCCTGGCTTGTTACTGTAGCTTCAAGTCCTGCACCGTTTACAAGCTCGGCAGTATATCCGTCAAAGCTGATTTTACCGTTGTTTGAAACAAGCTTAATATCCGCATTATATTCTGCCGGGTTCATATTCATAACGAGAAGGTAATTCTGTTTGTCGTCCGGATCCTGCCAGATGCGGTACCATACGTCTTTTTCCTGCCAGTTTGCAATAAGGGTTGTTTTTTCTTCAGAGAAGTGTTTGAATGCAATATTCTTTTCGCCAGAAAGGTTGAAATCGCACCACTGTTTATATCTGTCCGGATCGTCCTTGATGGATTCAAGTGTCATATCGCTTGCGCCCGTCATTGAGAAGAAGCCAAGCATTTTTGCACCGCCCCAGAAGCCCTGATAGAACTGATGACGAACTGCTGTGATTGACGGTCTCCAGCTATCTTTGAACGGAGTCATCTGCACAATCATTGCAACAGGAACCTGTTCGTGGTTACCAAGAGTTGACCAGCGTGCACGGATGTATGAATATCCCGGCACTTTATCCTCTGCTGTAGGATACGGGTCGGTTGCAAAAATATCGGTAATACGTGATGAGCGTTCCATATATCCACGTCTGCCTGTATCAAGCAGATATACCGGATGCATTGTATCATATTTTCTTATCTGGATATAGCTCTGTTCAAGCCAGTATTCCATATAATCATAGGTTTTGATATTATTTGTATTGTTGATTTTAAGTGAAACTTCATCAATTACAATCCACGCAAATACTGCCGGATGGTTTGCAACATTTTTCAGGATATGTTCCGCAAGCTCGTTACGTAACCCCGGATATCCGTTCGGTTCGCTGCTGCCGAGCTGCAGGAAGAATTTTATGCCTTCCTTCTGTCCGTCGTCAAGCATCTGTTTATACATTGCAATACCTTTTTCCCAGTCATCCCAGTCGTGTCCTTCAACCATTGTCTTGAACACGTTGATACCGTGGATTTCGCTGTCCTGCCAGAAATCGTCCGCATCGCCGTAGCCGAGTATCGGATAGAAAATTTCGCCGTTTTCATCATAGAAATTACCATTTTCATCAAGACAGGTCGGGCGGTTTGTACGGTAAACACGTTTTGTAAGTGTTTCGCCTATGGGGTTTCCTGCCGCATCTTTATATGAAGCTTCAAGTGTATATGCTTTAAGCTGTTCTGTCATTTTTCCGATTGTAAAGTTCCATATTGTTTCATCTGCCGCAGGAACTCTTGCGCTTTCAAGAACAGTTTCACCGTCTTTAAGTGCAAAATCAACATATGAGCCTTCTTCTATCGGGTAGAAAGACGTATTGATGTCAGCAACCGCTGTGCCAAGAACATCTTCTGTATAGCAGAAGGTACGTGTTGAATAAAGGTCAAATCTGCTTCCACCATCTGCAAGACCGAAGGATACATCATCATAATATACAAGACCTTCGCCTTTGATACGGAGCAGGAATGTCATCATTTTGGTTTCCTGTGCTACTTCGATAACACATTTAATCTGATGCCAGTCGTTTCCGTTCGGGTCAATATCATCAAAGTTATAGAAGCTTGATTCTGTATGGTCAAGCATTGTGTTAAGCGCATTATATCTTTCGCTGTAAGGTTCTATTTTAAGGAATACTCCTCTGTCACGTTCGTGCTGTTTGAGCTTGAGCCATGCAGTGAACACATATTTCTGTCCGGGAATGAAACCGGATTCAAGATAGATGTTCTGACCTACATACGGGCTGTATCGTGCTCTTTCATGACCGCGTGTGTCAACCTTCATACTGTAGTTTCCACTGCGGGCTTCTTCATCTCTTCTTGTGGTTACTGTTCCCCACTCTTTCATATATCCGTCCCAGCCGGTTGCAGCCGCGCCGTCCCCTTCTTCAAAGCCGGGGTTTACCATAAGGTTCGGTGCACCGTCCGAATGAACTGTTGCTTCTACTGCTGCTTCCTGCTTTTCAAATGGCACACGAAGATCCCTACCGGCAC
>JAFVVU010000100.1 GCA_017502065.1 Clostridia bacterium
CGCTTCATAGCTAAATAACTCCTTCGGAGTAGCTAAATTAAATTCGCCGCAAAGCGTGCGAAGCACAGTTAGCTGCCACAGGCAATTTAGCTGAACTTGTTCAATTTAGCTCGCTGTCAGGCGAATTTAGCTGAATTCAACTTTGTTGAATTCATTTTATCAGTATATGTTGGAAAAGTCAATATTTTTGTAGACAAGCGTTATTATTTATGATAAAATATAATAGGTGAAATTTATGAAAACTTTGCTTATTGACCTTGCGTCAACTTCTCCACAGTTTAATCTTGCGGCGGAAGAATATTTTCTTAAAAAGGATGACCGCGATAAGCTTATTTTATGGCAGAACGAGCCGTCAATCATTATCGGCAGAAACCAGAATACGCTTGCGGAAATTAATAAAGAGGCGGCAGATTCCCTTGGTATTCACGTTGTGCGCAGGATGTCGGGCGGCGGCGCTGTTTTTCATGACCTCGGCAACCTTAACTACACGTATATTACCAAAAACGACGGTAACGATTTTTTGAATTTCAAGAAATTTACCGACCCTGTGATTGACGTGCTGGCTTCTCTTGGGGTTACGGCAACGCTTTCGGGAAGAAACGACCTTTTAATTGACGGGCGCAAGTTTTCGGGAAATGCGCAGTATGTGCATAAGGATATGCTGCTGCACCACGGAACACTGATGTTCAGGAGCGATATTTCCGTTCTTGAAAAGGTTCTTACCGTAAATGAAATGAAAATAAAAACCAAAGGCATCTCATCCGTAAAAAGCAGGGTAACAAACATTTGTGACCACTGCGACATATCTATAGAACGCTTTAAAACCCTTGTTTTTGATGCGGCGGACGGCGAAAAATATGTCCCCTCCGATGAGGATATTGCCGAGGTTGAAAAGCTGAAAAATGAAAAATATGATACGTGGGACTGGAACTACGGATTTTCGCCCAAATATTCTTATCACAACGCAGCGCATTTTGCCTGCGGAATTATTGAGCTTGATATGGATATTAAAAATGGCATAATTGAAAAAGTGCATTTTTCGGGCGACTTTTTCGGACGTATGGATGCTGCACCCATTGAAGAGGCACTTTGCGGAGTGCATCACGAGGAAAAGGAAATAAGAAAAACACTTGAAAAATTCCCGATATTTGAATATTTTGCCGGACTTTGTCCGGATGACCTTATAATTCTCTTTTAGGAGGCAATTATGGAAAACAAAAAATGTATTAAAACAAGCATTGGCGGTCAGGCGGTTCTTGAAGGCGTTATGATGAAAGGACCCGACTATATTGCAACAAGCGTGCGCAAAAAAAGCGGCGAAATTATTGTTGATAAACAGCCCGTTAATGCAGTTATAAAAAAGAACAAGCTTGCAAAGCTCCCTATTGTACGTGGAGTTGTTAATTTCATTCAGTCTATGGTGCTTGGGGTAAAAACCCTGATGCTTTCGGCTGACCTTTACGATTTTGAAGAGGACGAAGCTACCTACGAACCGTCAAAATTTGATTTATGGCTTGAAAAGGTGTTTAAAAATAAAGATGCCGTAATTTACACATCGGTTGTGCTTGCGCTGTTTTTGTCGGTTGCGCTGTTTATTTTCCTGCCGGCGTTTATAACACGTCTTGTTACACCGTTTATTTCCCTTGATTTTGTGAAAAGCCTTATTGAAGGCGTTGTCCGTATGGCAATTTTTGTTGCATATGTACTTTTGGTATCACAAACAAAGGAAATCAAAAGGGTGTTCCAGTACCACGGTGCCGAGCATAAATCAATTGCATGTTACGAACACGGCGAAGAGCTTACGGTAGAAAACGTGCGCAAATACTCCCGTTTCCACCCACGTTGCGGTACAAGCTTTTTGATTGAAGTTATGATTATCGGTATCATTGTATTTTCGTTTGTTACATGGAGTAATCTTGCACTTCGAATTGTTATAAAGCTTGCTCTTCTGCCGCTTGTTGCAGGACTTGCATATGAATTTATAAAATTTGCCGGCAGATGCGATAACAAGCTGATGCGTGCGCTTAGTGCACCGGGACTCTGGCTGCAGAGAATTACAACAAAAGAACCTGACGACGAGCAGATTGAGGTTGCAATCCGTTCGCTAACAGAAGTAATTCCCAAAAATGAGGAAGATGCAAAGTGGTAATAAACGAGCTTATTCGCAAGGGCGCAGATGCCCTTGAAAACAAAGTGGAAAATCCCATCCGTGAGGCAAGGCTTATTCTTGCCCACGCGGCAGAGGTTTCGGTTTCTGATATAATTGTCCGCGGCGGTGATGAGGTTTCCACTGAATGTGAAAAAAAATATTTTGAAAATATCAGGCAAAGGGCATGCGGCATGCCCTTTGCTTATATTACGGGCGAGCAGGAGTTTTTCGGACTTAAATTTGCCGTAAACGAAAACGTGCTTATTCCCCGTAGCGACACGGAAATTCTTGTGGAATTTGCCCTTTCTGCTGGTGGCAAAACCGTGCTTGACATCTGTACGGGAAGCGGATGTATTGCCGTAGCCCTGGCAAAAAATCTGCCTGATTCTAAAGTTTCGGCGGTAGATATTTCCCCTGCCGCACTTGAAATTGCCAAAAAAAATGCATCCGCAAACGGATGCGATAATGTTTCGTTTTTTGAAACTAATATACTTTCTGAAATCCCAGGCGGAAAGTTTGATCTTATTGTATCAAATCCGCCGTATATTGAAAGAGCCGAGCTTTCATCTCTTATGAAAGACGTGATTGAATTTGAGCCGCGCCTTGCTCTTGACGGCGGCGACGACGGACTTATTTTTTACCGCCGCATCTGCGCCCTTGCACCGCAGATTTTAAATAAAGGCGGCACTCTTGCATTTGAAATCGGATATAATCAGTACGAGTCCGTTTATGAAATTATGAAAGAAAATTTTTCGGAAATAGGATATAAAGAAGATTTGTCGGGCATAAAAAGAGTGCTCTACGGAAAACTTTAGTAGAACACTTTTTTAAGCATAAGACCTTCGGGAGGAGCAGTTATACCTGCTCTTTTTCTGTCTTTTGATGCGATTATTTCTTCAATTTCATTTTTATCAATCTTGCCGTTACCCACGTAAACAAGCGTACCTGCAATTATGCGAACCATATTGTAAAGGTAGCCGTTTGCGTGGATTTTTATTTTTATCATATCCCCCGTTTTTGAAACCTTAAGGTCATAAATTTCTTTTACGGTGGTTTTCTGCTGACCGCCTGTTGACATAAATCCTGCAAAATCCTTTTCGCCGATAAACGCCATTGCGGCTTTTTTCATTGCCGAAACATTTACTTTTTGCGGATAATGCCAGGAAAAACGTGCCGAAAGCGCGTGTTTATGCGGCGCTGTCCATATGCGGTATTCATATATTTTTGATTTTGCGGAAAAACGCGCGTGGAAATCCTCTTCCGCAACTCTTCCGCTCATACACGAAATGTCATCCGGAAGTACGGTGTTAAGCGCAAACGGAATTTTATCCGCAGGAATTTTCGTATTTGTATGAAAATTGCACACATATTCTTCGGCGTGAACGCCTGCATCGGTGCGGCTGCAACCGATTATTGCCGATTTTTCCCCCGTTATTTCAAAAATTGCCCCCTCAAGCAGCTCCTGAACGGTCGTGGCATTATTCTGTTTTTGAAATCCGTGATAATTTGTACCGTCATAGGATACAGTAAGGACAATGTTTTTCATGTGTTTTCCTCTTTTTACAAATGCACGATAGTGCAATTCATGAGCCGTAAGGCTCTTTTCACGAAAGACGAAGTCTTTCAATTCATGCCGCAAGGCAATTCATTGCTTTTCTTTGTTTATATTTTCTTTTGCTGTGGTTATTGATGCAACAAGTACCCTGCGAATTTTACTGCAGTGTTCGGATAACTTCTCAAATTCTTTTTCTGTTGCTATGTTTGCATCTTTAAATATAGAAATCCAGTAATCTGTTTCATAACATTCTTTTAAAGCAATCTGAAGTTTATTTATAAAATCCGCCGATGAATTGATAACTTCGTTATCATGAATTGGCTTCGCCATGAATTGTTGTTGTCACAACATGAATTGAATTGGCATTACAGCCAATTCATTACTATTACCACCGCAAAAACTGCGGCACTTATCAAAAATGCGCCTGCATCAATTCTTTTCATTTTTATGGCTTTAAGCTTGGTTCTTCCCTCACCGCCACGATAGCAACGGCATTCCATTGCGGTTGCAAGGTCATCTGCACGGCGAAACGCGCTTACGAAAAGCGGCACAAGTATCGGAATAAGTGCTTTTGCCCTGTGAATAAGGCTTCCCGATTCAAAATCCGAGCCGCGCGCCGACTGCGCTTTCATTATTTTATCGGTTTCGTCAATTATTGTAGGAATAAAGCGGATTGCAATTGTCATCATCATTGCAATTTCGTGTGCCGGAAACCCGATTTTACTAAGCGGACGGAACAGACTTTCAATTCCGTCGGTAAGTACAATGGGAGATGTTGTATACGTCAGAAGCGACGTGCCGATTACAAGGAAAATAAGGCGAAGCGACATTGCAATTGTAAGGCGAACGCCCTCTTTTGTTATTGTTATTATTCCCCATTTGAAAATGGGTTCTCCCCTTGTTAAAAACAGGTTGATTACCGCTGTAAATATAACGAAAAACAGCAGCGGTTTTAAGCTTTTTACAAGCATTTTAAACGGCACTTTTGCAATTTTGTTTACAGCAAACAGAAACAGCGCAAGAGCCAGATATCCGGCAAAGTTTCCGACTGTAAAAAGAACTATTAAAAATGCCACTATAAGCAGTATTTTGGTGCGCGGGTCAAGCCGGTGAATCACCGAATTACCCGGCAGGTACTGCCCTATTGTTATATCTTTAAGCATCAGTTTTCCCTCTTAAACGTTTAAAGCTGTTTGGAATCGAATCCCATAAGCCTTAAACTTGTTAAATTTTTATTCTTAAAATTTGTCGTCCTTGCAAGGCGCCAAGCCTTGCTTCGTCCTCCGCATTCCAACTATATAAAATTTTCCTGCGTTTAAGGTCGAAGAGTTTAAAACCTATAAATTTTGATGGAAGACAAAGAAAATTCAAAAATAATACTGACGTATATTTGTAGAATTTTCTGCAGTATTACGCAAAATTTATGGTTTTAAACCTTATGGTGTTCCATTTCAAACAGCTTCAGTATTTCTTCGTGCGCTCTTTCGACTGTGTATATGTCGTCCGGAAGGTCATATCCCCTTCTTCTGAGCTCATCAGTAAGGCGTTTTATCTGCGGAACGTCAAGATTTATTTCCTTTAAGGACTCGCCCTTTTTGAAAATATCATGAACAGATCCTTCTGCCGCAATTTTTCCTTCTTTCATTACGATAACACGTTTTGCCATTCGCGCAATGTCTTCCATACTGTGCGAAACAAGCACGATTGACATATTTTTTTCTTTATGCATATATTCAATTCTTGAAAGAATTTCGTTTCTGCCGTGGGGGTCAAGACCTGCGGCAGGCTCATCAAGAATAAGAACCTCGGGCTGCATTGCCAGAACGCCTGCAATTGCCACGCGGCGCTTTTGTCCGCCCGACAGCTCAAACGGCGATTTTTCGGCAAGAGAATGGTCAAGTCCCACAAGATTCATTGCCTCACGTGCCCTTTCTTCCGCCTCTTCGTCCGAAAGACCCATGTTTTTCGGGCCGAACATAATGTCCTTTTTGACGGTTTCTTCAAAAAGCTGATATTCGGGGTACTGGAACACTATTCCCACTTTAAACCTAAGCTCATGAAGCTTGACTTCCTTATCCGAAATGTCAACTCCGTCAACAAAAATTTTGCCGCTCCACGGTTTTATAAGCCCGTTAAGGTGCTGGATAAGCGTTGATTTTCCGCTTCCCGTATGCCCGATAAGACCGACAAATTCGCCTTTTTTTATTTCAAAGCTTACATCGTCAACGGCAATATGTTCAAACGGTGTGCCCGGCATATATTTATATACAAGATTTTCAACCTTAATATGCAAAATTTTACATCTCCTATTGTAGGGGGCATTCGTGAATGCCCCGATTTACGGGCGGTTCGTGAACCGCCCCTACGGTTTACATTCATTTCTCCTCAAGCGCTCTTACAATTTCATCCGCACACGCCTTTTCATCCAGCAGATTATGATGCACGTTTATTCCCGAACCGCGCAGGCGATACATAAGGTCTGTTACCTGCGGCACGTCAAGACCGACATCTTTTAAAAGAGCAACGTTTGCAAACGCCATTTCAGGCGTATCATCAACAATTACTTTTCCTTTTTCCATAACCACAACGCGGTCAGCTTTTGCGGCTTCTTCCATATAATGAGTTATTAAAATTACTGTTATTTTATGCTCGCGGTTAAGGAACTTTATTGTTTCCATAACCTCTTTTCTTCCTTTAGGGTCAAGCATTGCCGTTGGCTCGTCAAGAACGATATATTTCGGCATCATTGCAATTATTCCTGCAATGGAAATTCGCTGTTTCTGTCCGCCCGACAGGTTATGCGGTGCGGCGCCGCGATGTTTTTCCATATCAACGGCTTTAAGTGCAAAATCCACCCTTTTTCTTATTTCATCAGGTGCAATACCAAGGTTTTCAGGCCCGAACGCCACATCTTCTTCAACAACGGATGCAATTATCTGGTTGTCGGGGTTCTGGAACACCATTCCGACTTTCGACCGTATATCCCACAGATTTTTTTCATCCGATGTGTATATCCCGTCAATGCAGACACTGCCGCCAAGCGGCATAAGAACTGCATTAAGCTGTTTTGCAAAAGTGGATTTTCCGCTGCCGTTATGTCCTAAAACGGCAACGAATTCGCCGTCTTTTATTGTTAAATTAATATCGTCAAGAACAAGCCCGAGTTTTTCCTCGTCATACCTGAACTTAAGATTTTTTGTTTCAATCATTTATGTCACACCTTTTCCCAGCGGCCTGTTGAACCGCACGGAAGCACAAGATCGCTTCCCTCAATGGGAAGACCTATTTCATCGGCAGAAACACTGCCGCCGAATTTACGTTTTATTGTCATTTTCATTATGTTTGATACAACCGATGCAGAAAGCCCCGTTGTATATGAATTTACAACCACACAAAGAGCATCATCAGACAGAATTTCCATACATTTTTCGATAAGTCCGAAAAGCTCTTCCTCAAGCTTCCATACCTCGCCGCCGGGACCTCTGCCGTAGGACGGAGGGTCCATAATAATTACGTCATATTTACGCTCGCGGCGTTTTTCGCGTTCCACGAATTTAAGCACGTCATCCACGATAAAACGTATGTATTTATCTTCAAGTCCTGATGATACCACATTTTCCTTTGCCCACGCAACCATTCCTTTTGATGAATCTACGTGAACAACCTCTTTTGCACCTGCCGCCGCCGCTGAAATTGTTGCCGCGCCGGTATATGCAAACAGGTTAAGCACTTTTACGTCATCTCTTCCCGATTTCTTTATTTTTTCGGCAACATAATCCCAGTTGACCGCCTGTTCGGGAAAAAGTCCTGTATGCTTAAAGCCCATTGTTTTTATGTTGAACACAAGATTTCCGTATGATACAGTCCATCTTTCGGGAAGCTTTTTTCTGTATTCCCAGCTGCCGCCGCCGCTTTTACTTCTGTGATAAAATGCGTCGGCGGTTTTCCATATATCGGGTTTTTCAGCCGCCATCCATATTACCTGAGGGTCGGGGCGGCGCAGGGTATACTCTCCCCAGCTTTCTATTTTTTCGCCATCTTTTGTATCAAGAACTTTAAAATCCTGCCATTTATCTGCAATCCACATATGTTTTTTCCTTTTCGTTTATTTTTTGTCTGCCTTTTTTATAAGGCTGTCAATTCGCGTTATTTTGAAAATCAGTTTGCGGACATATTCCACCATAGCACACAAGACAAAAATGCCAATGGACACCCATAAAACCGAAAGAGTGGCATTTATTGGGGTTAGGCCGCCCGTCCACATGAACTTTTCTTCAATGAATTTCCACACGGCGTACTGAGTATGCACAAGATATACGCCGAAAGTAAGCGGTGATACAAATTTTATAACCGCATTTGCGAGTTTGCCTGTTTTTATGTTTGCAAAGGCGAAAAACAAAAATACGCCTGAGAGCACAACCGTAGGTGATGTGAAGGACATGAAATGTTCGAGCCAGAGCGGAGCCTGTGCTGCTTTTCCCTCAACCGATTTTATTGCAATTACGCCTGCCCATGTTATTACCGACATAAGCAGGAACAAAAGAAAATATTTAAGCGGTTTTTTGTTTTCTTCAATTCCGTATTTTTTAACGTATGCACCGTAGAAGTAC
>JAFVVU010000101.1 GCA_017502065.1 Clostridia bacterium
GACGCTTACGATACACTCGCCTTTACAACCGTATTCCCTGCACGTCTTGACGGCGTTACTGTTTCTTCATCGGCTGTTCTTTACTATTCAAAAAACGGCTCGGGCGAAATTGATAAGCTTATACTTAAAGACGTTACGGGAGATGCATATTCCTAGGGAATTGTAAGAAAAGCTGCCACAACCGAACGTGGCGGTACATACGAGGTTGTTATCGGCGCAGAAAATAAAACGATAAATTCTCCAACCACAAAATTCCTTGTGCAGTCGGGTCAGCCGGCAAAATTTGAAATGGCAGGAAATACTGTTTCAAAAATTTCGGGACTTTCGGTTGTACCGGACAGCGTAACTGCGGTAACATCAACATATATCGAAACCGATGAAGGTAAATACGCACTCAGCGATAAGGTTGTTTGTTATGACGAAAATTATATGGTTGTGCCGATAAGCGACGTGATTGGCGGAGGCTACAGCGTTACCGCATATTACGACAGACACCCCAATATGGGCGGACGTATAAGAGTTCTTAAAGTAAAAGCAAAATAAGTCATTTTCCTTCCCTTACTATATTAAAAGGAGCAGATGCCACTAACGGCACTGCTCCTTTTTGTTTAATCTACGTATTTTCTTAAATAATCGGGAAGATTTTCGGGCGAAAACTCTACTATGTTACTGCCGGGCCAGAATCCGTCAACCCTGTTTGCCGTTACAAATACCAGATAGGTTTCATCGGACACAAAATCACTTTCTTTATCTTTGATATATTCATCTATAAGCGCTTTTGCATCTTTTGGAGAATCTATTTTTGCAACCGCTTCGTGTTCAAGCATATAATTTGCATAAATTTCTTTATAAGAATATTCTTCCTCAAGTGTTTTGGATTTGACAACTGTGTTTTTTGTTATATACATATTTTGTGCAATTTTTGAAACCGCAAGGTCATAGTATCCGTTTTCTTTAAGAAATTCCATCGTGTTTTTAAAGCTGCTGTTTACTGTAGCACTGAAATGGTAATATCCCCGGCTTCTACCATCAGCAATAAACATTCCTTTTTCGGCATTTTCCTGAGGTGATATGCTCATATTTACAGAAAACATTATGTTTTCTGTTCTGATATAATCCGCATAGCTTATCTGTTTCATATCCTCTTTAAATGCTTTAAGGAAAGCGGGTGCATCTTCATTAAGTGCATATGCATATCCAAAATTCGGACATTCAATATCAAGATTAAGTTTGTCAACCTTGTCAATATTGAGTATGTCAAGTCCGGCATATGCCATTTTATAATCCTCGTACCCGAACATTATTTCCATTGCCTGTTTTTGTATATCCTCCGGGACATAATACTCACGGTCTAATTTTTCTCCGTTTTTAAGTATGTACGAAAAATCAATCACATAGGAATCTTTGTCCTGCACCACAGGTCTTTTTTCAAGCAATTTTTTATGCAGCTGTGTTACGGCAAGTGCCGCTTCGGGGGAATCGGAATACGGAATTTCTTCATAATATCCTTTTGATATTGATACCTGCGCTATGTCCTGTGCATCCGGCACACGGGTTTCGTAACCAAACACACTTGTAAATGCGCAAAACGAAATTACAAGCACAATTGCTAATGCAAATCCAAGAAATCCTTTGTATTTTCCCCATACCTTAAGCGTTTTGCCCATCAGCATTTCGCAGGCAAAATACACAATTGCACATATTACTGCCGCTACCGTAAAGGCAACCCCCCACGAAACAAATCCAAGTCCGTAAAGTATGCCAAGCACAGCTACTGCCGCAGCAGTTGTAAGTGTATATTTTACAATTGGTTTTGCTACTGCAAAAGCAATAACGTCGCCGCAGTTTTCAATTTTTCGCAGCTTGTAAAGCACAAACCCAATGGCATAAAATACAAGTGCCATTATAATATAGCTATAGGTTGCACCCATTGAAAAGATTTCCTGTGTATAGTACGAACCGTTGAAATTTCTTGCTATCCATATAACCGGTGTATATGTTATCAAGTTCATTGTAAACGGAGCCGTTGCATAGCTATAGCCGTAAAGGAATACCTCACCGATTAAACTTATTGCAAGATAAAGCGCAATCGGAAGCAGATGTATTATTATGTTAAGTGCTGCACCCGCAAATGGATTTCCTGTTATGAACGATGCCGCCGTTGCCACCGAAAACATTACAAACAGGATAAAAATGTTTATCATTATCCATTTCAAAATGTTGAGTACACCCAGAATGGTGCCGTAACCGCAGGCGTTTAAAATAAGAAGTATAATGCCGTTTAAAATTACGGGTATAAACATAAGCGTAAATGCCGCAAGCAAGGTGGAAAAATAGTTTTGTGTGCGCGTTGCGGGAAGAGTGTGTACAAAAATTCCGTGTTTAGGCGAATGTGCAAAGTTAAACACAAGAAGCGACACCACTGTTGGCACCACAAATGCCGTCAGCAGCGGGAAAAGAAACATTCTTGCATCAAAAAGTGCACACTCGATTGTTCTGTCAAAATTTATATATCCCCGCGCCATTTCTTCGGGAGAATTTGTAAGAAAAACAAAAGGCACAAGGAAAAACAGTATTACTGCATATAAAACCGAACCCCATTTGAATCTGCGCAGGGTGTTTCTATATATCCCCGGATTAAACCAATATGTCAGTAAATTCATATCCCAAACCTCCCAACTCATAAATAAATACTTCTTCAAGCGTCAGGCTTACCTTATCAAATACCGACGGCGAAAATGCTTTTATTTCATCGTCCGCCTCGCCTTTCACAATAAGCGTATATACTGACCCAAGCTTTGATTTGTGAAGCACGTTTGTTTTTTCTTCCAAAGCCGCCGGGAACTCCCCGTCGAATGCCAGCTGATATTTATGTACTGTTCCTTTTAAATCATAAAGGGGTTTTTCCATTATCATTTTACCTTTATGGATAATTCCCACGTGGTCGCATATATCCTCAAGCTCACGCAGGTTGTGGGAGGATACCAATACAGTCATTTGACGTTCAGCAACATCGTTTATGATAACATTCAAAATTTGTTTTCGCATTACGGGGTCAAGTCCGTCAAGGGGTTCATCAAGAATGAGAACTTCCGGCATACAGGAAAGCACAAGGCGGAATGCCGCCTGCTTTTTCATTCCTTTTGAAAGTCGGCGAAGCTGTGTTTTTTCGTCCGAAATAAGCTTTTCGCCAAGCTTTTCATATCTTTCACGGCTGAAAGATTTATACATATTTTCGTAAAATGCCGCCATTTCTTTAAGACTGTAGCTGCCGTAAAAATACCAATCATCCGCAATTGACAAAACTTTCTGCTTTAACTCTTTGTTTTCAAAAACCTCTTCGCCATTTATGTAAATTTCGCCCTTGTCGGGTTTAAGTGCGCCTGTCAGATGATTTATAAGCGTGGTCTTTCCGGCACCATTTGCTCCTACAAGTCCGTATATAGAGCCCTTTTTCACATTCATATTTATTTCGTCAAGGGCTTTGAAACTACCAAACTTTTTTGTAACACCGTTTACTTTAATCAAGGCTTTCATTCCTTTCCGAATATATATTTTTTATTATATTCTCGATTGTTTCCTGCGGCTCCCCGCGGAACATAAGCTCCTTTACCTCCATAACAAGACTGTCGTAAAGCGCATCCGTCTGATGCGGTGTTTTTTCCGCTTTTGCCACAAAATTTCCTTTGCCGCGCAGAGAATAAATTATGCCTTCCGCCTCAAGAGCTTTGTATGCGTGCTGAACTGTATTGGGGTTTACCGTCAGGCTTACCGAAAGCTCTCGCACGGAGGGAAGCTGCTCATCAGCTTTTAAAATTCCGCTTATAATAAGCTCCTTTATTCCCATACTTATTTGTTCGTGCAGGGGTTTTGCACTTTTATAATCCAGTTTTATCAAGTTATCACCTCTTCCAACTGTATTAACTGTATTAATACAGTTATAATATATCACGGCTTTTTTTATTTGTCAATAGGAAAAGTAAAAATTTTTGTTTTATCATCCTGAGGAACAATTTTGCAAAAAAGAAAGCCGATGCAGTTGCATCGGCTTTATGGTTTTAAGTAAAAATTACTGCGCTGCAGGTGTTTCTGCAGGAGCTTCGGGTGTAGCTTCAGGAGCTGTTTCTCCTTCGATTACTTCCGGTGTTTCTTCAACAGGAGCTTCAACAGCCGGTTCTTCAACAACAGGAGCTTCTGCTTTTGTTCCTACTGCATAGCTGTA
>JAFVVU010000102.1 GCA_017502065.1 Clostridia bacterium
AGATACCTGATGATATCTCTTAATTCCATACTTACGACATGCATCCATAAGAACTGCCGTTCCCTTAATATTAGTGTCAAGGAACACTTCAGGATTCTCAATTGAACGGTCAACGTGGCTTTCTGCCGCAAAGTTAACCACTACATCCGGTTTTTCTGTTTCAAAAAGCTCATATACCGCACGTCTGTCTGCAATGTCTGCTTTCACAAACGTGATTTTATCAATTACCGGCTGCAGATTCTCAAGGTTACCGGCATATGTGAGCTTATCAAGAACAATTATTTTATAGTCCGGATATTTTGCGGTCATGTAATGCACAAAGTTACTGCCGATAAATCCGGCACCGCCTGTTACTAAAATTTTCATATTTTAATCCTCCAGTAAATTCAGCAGATACTGACCGTAATCTGTCATTTTAAGTTCTTCACCAAGTTTTTTAAGCTGGGCATCATCAATAAATCCGCGACGCCATGCAATTTCTTCAAGACACGATATGTAAAAGCCCTGCATTTCCTGAACTGTCTGAACAAACTCGCTTGCTTTTATCATGCCTGCAGGTGTACCCGTATCAAGCCACGCCATACCTCTTGACATAAGTGAAACGGAAAGCTCGCCCATTTCAAGATACGCATTATTCACAGCTGTTATTTCAAGCTCGCCTCTTGCCGATGGTTTTACGTTTTTAGCAATTTCTATAACACGGTTATCATAGAAATAAAGTCCCGGAACAGCATAGTTTGATTTTGGATGTGCAGGTTTTTCTTCTATTGAAACAACCTTGCGGTTTTCATCAAATTCAACAACGCCGAAGGCGGTAGGGTTTTTAACCGCATATCCGAAAATTCTTGCACCTTTAAGCTCTTCCTGTGCTCTTTTTAAAATAAGTGTAAAGTCTTTTCCGTAAAAGATATTATCGCCAAGGATAAGACACACACTGTCGTCTCCTATGAAATCCTCACCTATAATGAATGCCTGTGCAAGACCTTTTGGTTCTTCCTGTACTTTATAGGAAATTGACACGCCAAGACGGGAACCGTCGCCCAAAAGCTGTTCGTATACCGGAGTATCTTCCGGAGTTGAAATTATAAGTATTTCCCTTATTCCTGCAAGAAGCAGAGTTGAAAGCGGATAATAAATCATCGGTTTGTCGTAAATAGGCAAAAGCTGTTTTGATACAACCTTTGTCATAGGATAAAGTCTTGTTCCTTTTCCGCCGGCTAAAATAATACCTTTCATTTTCATTCACCCTCTATTTTAAAATTATATCACAAATTCTGTCTACGTCTTCCACTGTCAGATCTGCATAAAGCGGAAGTGTAAGCACTGTTTCTGCCGCATTTTTTGCCACCGGTGTATCTTTTACAGAAGCAGCATATTCTGCATAGCATTCAAGTTCATTTGTAAGCGGATAGAAGTATTTTCTTGCAAACACGTTATGGTCGGCAAGTACCTGCTGAACTTCGTTTCTGTTCATTTTATATCCGTCAAAGAATACCGGGAAATATGAATAGTTTCTTGTTACGCCCTTCTGCGGAGCAATAAGTTTGATACCTTTAACGCCGCCAAGTCTTTCTTCATAGCGTTCAACTGCAGCTTTTCTTTTTTCAATTTCGCCGTCAATATGTCTTAAGTTGCATATACCCATTGCAGCTTCAAATTCGTTCATACGTGCATTGGTACTTACATATCCAACTGATTCGTGGCTTGTAAAACCAAAGTTTGTAAGCTGGTCAATTTTTGCAAAAGCTTTTTCATCATTAAATGTAGTTATACCACCTTCAATTGTATGGAAAACCTTTGTAGCATGGCAACTGAACATTGATGCATCGCCCCAGTCGGAAATACCTTTTCCGTCAATTGTTACACCAAACGCATGCGCCGCATCATATATTACTTTAAGATTATGTTTCTTTGCAATTTTTTCAATTGCTTTAACATCACAAACACCGCCGTATACATGAGTTGTAATGATGGCAGAGGTATTTTCTGTTATTAAATCTTCAATTTTGTCAACA
>JAFVVU010000103.1 GCA_017502065.1 Clostridia bacterium
CGGCACACCAACAACCGCCGCACTTGATGCAGTATTTATAATGGATCCACCCTTCTCTTTCATAAGTGGAATTGCATATTTTGAGCAGTAATACATACCATTAAGGTTTATTGCAAGCACCTTTGTCCATATATCCGAAGCAACATCGGCAAGTGCACCGTCTCTTCCGCCAAGAAATACGGATGCATTATTGTAAAGAACATCCACACGTCCGAACTTTGCGGCAATTTCATCAAATGCGGATTTTACGGACATCTCGTCCGAAATATCGGTTTTAATAAAAAATACGTTATCAAGCTCACCTGAAAGAGCATTTCCTGCCGTTTCGTTTATGTCAAGCATAATAACGGTTGCGCCTTCAGCGGCAAATCGGCGCGTACCAAACTCGCCAATTCCGGATGCGCCACCCGTAATAACGGCAATTTTGTCTTTAAGCTTCATAAAATCACCCTTTCGCAACACGTTTCTCCAAACAAGTTTTTAATATGCCGAATGAACCGGCAAAAAGGAGAAAGGTTTCTCTTTTAATTTATTATATACCTGTAAAATAAAATTGTCAAGAGCAAATTTGTATTGATTTTAAGATGCTTTTATGGTAGAATGAAATGTAAAGCCTCCTCTGCGTAAGGGAAGATGGGGATGCTAAACAATCCCTCAGTCACTACGTGACAGCTCCCTTTACACAAGGGAGCCATAAAACATAAAGGATTTGACATTTATGGCAGGAACATTGCTTTATAAAATACTGCAGCTTGCGGCAGTTATGATGCTGGGTTTTGCAGTTGTAAAACTAAAGGTCTTAAAAAGCGGAGACAGCCGCGTGCTTTCAAAGCTCTGTCTGTATCTTTTTATGCCCTCGGCAATTTTAAATGCATTTGATATGGAAATAACAGGAGAAATACTGACAGGAATACTCATTTCAGTAGGTGCGGCAGTAGCGGCACACATGCTTCTGCTTGTAATTGATTTCATTTATAAAAAATGCGGTGCCGGTCCGGTTGAACGCACATCGGTTATGTACCCCAATGCCGGAAACCTTGTAATCCCGATTGTATCGTTCGTGCTTGGGTCCGAATGGGTAATATACACCTGTGCATATATGTCTGTTCAGCAGCTTCTCATATGGACACATGGAATAGGGATGTATAACAACGGAAAAACAGACTTGAAGAAAGTCATAACAAATCCGAATATAATTGTAATTGCAGTTGGAGTGGTAATGATTGCATTTTCGCTTCGTTTGCCTGCATTTGCAAAGGACGTAGTATCGTCACTTGGTACAATGGTAGGAAATGCAGGAATGCTTGTTGCGGGAATGCTTGCCGCCGACCTTGATTTTGGCAAAGCATTTAAAGATAAACGCCTTTACATAGTAACGCTTATGCGCCTTGTGGTTTGTCCGCTTGTTATTCTGCCGCTGCTTAAACTCATAAGTGCAATTTCGGGTATAGCTATTCTGGACAAAGTACTGCTGATTTCGTTTATAGCTTGTATGACACCGCCTGCCGCAACGGTACTTCAGTTTGCGCAGATTAATGATACGGACGTGGATTTTGCCGCATCGGTAAATATAATAGATACGTTTGCGTGCATCCTCACAATGCCGCTTCTTGTAATGATGTATCAGATGATATAAAAAAAGGCTCCCCTGTGTAAGGGGAGCTGGATTTGCTGCAGGCAAAGACTGAGGGGTTGTATAAGACAATCCTCCCGACTTTGCTAACACTCAGCCACCCTCCTTTGTGTAAAGGAGGGCTTTATTTATGCCTGACTTTTTTCTTTGTTTTTATATATTGCAATAATAACTGAACCAAC
>JAFVVU010000104.1 GCA_017502065.1 Clostridia bacterium
AAGAATTTTTTTGGAAAGGGGAGTAATAAGAAGCATTACAAGAATCATAATTGCAGTTGTTGAAACTGCGGCGGTGTAATATCCTATTCCTGATGCAAGCCCGATACAAGCAGTAACCCAGAGACCTGCAGCAGTTGTAAGCCCTTTGATTTTGTCTCCGCCGGTGATGATACAACCAACACCTAAAAAACCGATACCGCTTATTACCTGTGCACCAAGACGGGTAACATCAGTACTCATGCCGAGTGAATTCACAATGTATTCACTTGTCAGCATTACAAGACAGGCACCAAGACACACCATAATATGTGTACGAAGTCCTGCTTCACGTCCACGCTCTGCACGCTCAAATCCGATTATTCCGCCAAGCAGCACTGCAAGCAGCAAGCGAAGAACGGGTGTAAAAAAGTCAGTCATAATTTTCCCTCATCTCTTTTTTAATGAAAATATTATACCATATAAGTATTCAAAAATCAAGTTACGTTATAATATATTCACAAAATTTGATTTTTTTGCATGAACATCCAAAAAACTATTGATTTTTATGTTTAAATGTGGTATATTAATTCATAGGTCAAATGACTTAAAAAATTATGTTTTGGGGGAATTAACAATGAAAAAAGTACTCAGTTTAATTCTTGCTGCAGCATTAATTCTTTGCTTTGCAGCATGCTCACAGCAGCCGGCAACAGAAACACCGGATGCAAACGCAACAGTAATCAAAATGGGAACAAACGCAGCTTTCCCGCCGTATGAATTCAAAGAAGGCGAAGCTTTCAAAGGAATCGACGTTGACATTGCAACAGAAATTGCAAAAGAACTCGGTGCTAAACTTGAAGTTGTTGATATGGAATTTGATTCTATCATCACATCAGTTCAGCAGGGTGAAGTTGATTTCGGTATGGCAGGGATGACTGTTACAGACGAAAGAAAACTTGAAGTTAACTTTACATCAAGCTATGCAACAGGCGTACAGGTTGTAATCGTTCCTGAAGATTCTGACATCAAAGATCTTGACGGTCTTGAAGGCAAAAAAATCGGTACACAGCTTGGAACAACAGGCGACATCTATTCAAAAGATGATTACGGCGAAGAAAACGTTGTAAGCTACAGCAAAGGTGCTGATGCAATCATCGCATTAAAAGGCGGCGACGTTGACGCAGTTATTATCGATAACGAACCTGCAAAAGCTTTCGTTGCACAGAACGAAGGACTTAAAATTCTTGAAACTGAATACGCTATAGAAGACTATGCTATCGCAGTTAAAAAAGAAAATACAGAGCTCCTTGACAAAATCAACGCAGCACTTGAAAAACTTACAGCTGACGGCACAATCGACAAAATTATAGCTAACTACATTTCAGCTGAATAATTAACAAACAAAAATTATGCTGCAAGGACAGAGTCTGTTCTTGCAGTATATTTGTTTTATAAAGGATTGAGAAAATGAATAAAAAGAAATTATTTGCTGTTATTGCCGCGGTACTTATTCTTGCTGTTGCGGTTTTGTGGTGCGTTTTTGAAATACGCTCCGAAACAGTAGCAACTGAAGTTACAACCGAACAGGCACAGGAACTTGTTAACAGCGGGTTTGACGAGCTTGCGGTAACAAAATCGCTTAAATATATAGCAGGTAAAAACACAATACAGGTAAATTCTGTTTCCTACGGCAATGAAAAGAATATTATACTGGACTGCACAGTAAACACAATTGATGTTCACGGTGTGGTATCTCCGGAATATAATACCTTTTTAAGTACCAACGTTAAAAAAGGAAACAGTACAATGTTCAAATCCGCACTTGATTTCAAAATGGATTTTGAACAGAAAATACTTTCAATGCTTGAAACAGCGCCCGAAAAGAAAGTGGATATAACACTTGTTCTTTATGATACAAAAGATGGAATAAAAGTATATCCGGAAAAGGCGGCGCTTAATGCGGTGTATGGTGGAACAGAAACCATAAGGGAAGAAGTAAAAGCCATTACGACTATAACCACTGCAGACGGCAGTGAAAAGAAAATTGAATCCACAAATGTTAATAAAGGTCTTGCAGAATGTTTTGAAATGAGAACAAACGGCGAAAAACCGGATACTGCAGGTTTTCTTGGCAGAACGTGGAATTCTATTAAAGAAGATTTTGATGTAAACTTTATTCAGCACGACAGATGGAAAACAATATTCAAAGGTCTGTGGACAACAATCAAGCTTACATTCTTTGCACTTATCATCGGTATTGTTCTCGGTTTTATAGTAGCATTTGTAAGATGTACATACATAAAGAATCCGAAACATGGAATACTCCTTGGCATATTCAATAAAATATGCGAAATATACCTTACGGTAACGCGCGGAACCCCGGCGGTTGTACAGATTATGATTATATATTTCGTAATCTTCATGCCGCTTGGCGTAGATAAATTTATTTCAGCAGTAGTGTGCTTCGGTCTTAACTCCGGTGCATACGTTGCGGAAATTGTCCGTGGCGGTATTATGAGTGTTGACGACGGTCAGACGGAAGCGGGCAGAAGTCTTGGCTTCACATATATGCAGACAATGTTCTACATTGTGTTCCCGCAGGCGTTCAAAACCGTTCTCCCGGCACTTGCAAATGAGTTTGTTGTTCTTCTTAAAGAAACCTCCGTTGCATTCTACATCGGTCTTGGCGACCTTATGTATGCCGGTAACGCAATAAGAAGCGCAACCTACAGTGCGTTTATGCCGCTTGTTGCAGTAGCACTTATTTATCTTGTAATGGTGCTCGGTCTGTCTAAACTTGTAGAACTTCTGGAAAGGAGAATGAGAAACAATGAACGATAATGTTGTAATCAGAACCGAAAACCTTTCCAAATGCTTTAAAGGAACAATCCATGCTTTAAACGGAATCTCAACAGAAATAAAACGTGGTGAAGTGGTTGTAATAATCGGACCATCAGGCTCCGGAAAATCCACATTCTTAAGGTCTCTCAACCTGCTTGAAGAACCGACAGGCGGACACATTTATTTCGAAAACACAGATATTATGGACCCCAAAACTGACATAAATCTTATGAGAAGAAGAATGAGTATGGTGTTCCAGCAGTTCAACCTGTTTCCGCATATGACGGTGCTTAAAAACTTAACTATGGGACCAATCAAACTCCTTAAAATGAGTAAAGCAGAAGCGGAAGAAAAAGCCCTTGCACTTCTTGAAAGAGTAGGTCTTAAAGACAGGGCAAACGCGTATCCGTCACAGCTTTCCGGCGGACAGAAACAGCGTGTCGCAATTGTTCGTGCACTTTGCATGAATCCCGATGTAATGCTGTTTGACGAACCGACATCAGCACTTGACCCGGAAATGGTAGGCGAAGTTCTTGATGTAATGAAATCCCTTGCAAAAGAGGGGATGACAATGGTTGTTGTAACACATGAAATTGGCTTTGCAAAAGAAGTTGCAAGCAGAGTTTTATTTATAGACGAAGGTAAAATTATGGAAGAGGGCACCCCTGAAGAAATCTTCACAGCCCCGAAAAACCCGAGAACACAGTCGTTCCTCGGCAAAGTATTATAGGAGGAAAGAAATATGAAAAATTGTATAGTAGGACAGTCAGGCGGCCCGACAGCCGTAATAAATGCATCACTTTGCGGTGTTGCATCAGCAGCACTTAAAAATGAAAACATCGGCACAGTTTACGGCGCAGTAAACGGAATTATGGGCGTTTTAAGTGAAAACTTCATTGATATGGCAGACATCCTTAAAACAAAAGAAGATGAAGAGCTTCTCAAAACAACTCCGGCATCTTTCCTCGGCTCCTGCAGATATAAACTGCCGAAACTTGATGACGATAAAGACGATTTCAAAAAAATCTTCGACGTATTCACAAAATATGATATAGGATATTTCTTCTATATCGGCGGTAACGATTCAATGGATACTGTTGATAAACTCAGCAGATATGCAGAAAAAATCGGTTATGACATCAATATCATCGGTGTACCGAAAACAATCGATAATGACCTTATGGAAACTGACCATACACCGGGCTTTGGTTCAGCTGCAAAATATATCGCAACAACAGTACGTGAAGTTGGTCTTGACAGTGATGTTTATGACCTTAACTCCGTAACAATCGTTGAAATCATGGGAAGAAACGCAGGATGGCTCACAGCGGCATCAGTTCTTGCAAGAAACGAAAAATGTGCGGCTCCGCACCTTATCTACCTCCCGGAAAGCGATTTTGATGACGAAAAATTCTTTAACGATATTAAAGAACTCAACGCAAAGGGCATTAAAAACATTATCGTAGCAGTATCCGAAGGTATCAGATACGCTGACGGCACATACGTTTGTGATAAAGCGTCCAGCGGTCTTGTAGATACATTCGGTCATAAATGCCTCAGCGGAACAGCAAAAGTTCTTGAAAATATGGTTCGTGATAACCTCGGCTTCAAAGCAAGAGGAATTGAAATCAACGTTCTTCAGAGATGTGCATCTCACTTCACATCACTTGTTGACATCAACGAAGCATTTGAAGTTGGTGCAGCAGGTGTTGCAGAAGCAGTTGCAGGCGGCACAGGTAAAATGATGGCTTATGAAAGAGTAAGCAACAAACCATATAAAATGCAGATCGTAAGCCGTGATATCAAAAATATTGCAAACGGCGAAAGAATCGTTCCGCAGGAATGGATTTCAAACGGTAATGACGTAACACAGGAAATGATTGATTACGTTCAGCCGCTTATCGAAGGAACTCCGACTCTTAAATATGAAAACGGACTTCCCGTATATCTTAAAAGATAAATAAAGATTAAAAAAGACGCCATCCGGCGTCTTTTTTTTGTCTGTGATTGACTGTATTTTGATAAACTTAAAAATATTATTGCAATTGTTTTCTGTATTCCGATGGAGACATTCCTTCCTTTATTTTGAAAATCCGTGAAAAATACAATTGATCAAAAAAACCGACCGAATTTGCAATTTCAAAAATGCTTGAATTGGTATTTGCCAGCAATTCTTTTGCATACTCAATCCTTTTATTAAGAATATATTGTTTTGGAGAAAGTCCTGTTGCCGCACGGAATTTTCTCGTCAAATGCGCCGGTGTCAGATGCAAGGTTTTAGCTATCTTTTCGACAGTTATGTCGTTGTTGAAATTATAATCAATTATCTTAACGGCGGTTGTTATACAATCAACATTATCTTTATAATCAAAACATTCAAATAAAAGCGAAAAGAAATTATAAACCAGACTTATCTGTAACAAACTTCCGGCAGCTGTAGTACTCTTTGCTAATGAATAGAGTTTATCCATTACGATTTCCAATTCGTTATATAAACTGACATGAAAAACAGGATTTTTGCCGCTGATTCCCAGTTTTTTCGTATATTCTTCAACTGTATCTCCGTACAGTCCTATCCATTGTATGCTCCAGGGGGTATTTGCTTTATAGTATATCTTTTCCCCGGGGCACATCACAAGCATGTCATGTTCTTTTAGTATTATTTCTTTTTCTCCATATAAAGTAGCTTCTCCGCTGTTTACAAGGACAAACAAATAGTGATTTCTTATGTCAGGACCATATCTGTGATTTATTGCATCTATTCGCTTACCGCAGTAGTAAATACCAATGTCATTTTTGGTATGCAGTTCCGTGAGTCGTTCAAACATTGTTTTGTCATCCATATTATCACCCAATACAGAGTGTATCATAAAAAATCAAAAAAGTCCATATTTTTTTCAAAAAAAGCTATGTACAGTCGAAAAGCTTATATGTTACAATTGCTATAATGATAAAAATATAAAAAAGGAGAATAAAAATGGCAGAACTTACAGCACAAATGGTAAAAAATTATGCAAAAAGTATAGGCGCTGATCTTTGCGGTATAGCATCAATGGACAGATTTGAGGGTGCACCAAAACAGCAGGATCCACGTTATATTATGCCACGTGCAAAGGCGTGTATCGTTATGGCGTTTCGTATTCCGCGTGGATATTTCCGCGGTATTGAGGAAGGTACATTTTTTGGAGCATATAATGGTTTGGGATATGGCAATATAAATCAGGTGGTATCTCCGTTAGCTTTACGAGAACTGTGTTGCTATATCGAAGATTACGGTTATGAAGCGGCACCTTGCCCCAATATCTTTAATGGTTGCAGCGTGCGTTTTGATACGCAGAAACATGATCCTAATTTATCCTTACCGGTCAGAGAAGGATTGCCCAATCCTGATATTCTGGTAGATTACCGTGTAGCTGCATATGCAGCAGGATTAGGTGAATTCGGATACTCAAAAGTTTTTTTAACACCGGAATTTGGTCCTTTCCAGAGATTTGTTCTTCTTCTGACTGATGCTCCACTTGAGGCAGACCCCATTTATGAAGGGAAATTATGTGACCGCTGTATGCGATGCGCACGTGCTTGTTCAGGTAATGCTATTTCAATGACTGAAACCGAAACCATCACCATTGCGGGACACAAAGTTGAATTTGGAAA
>JAFVVU010000105.1 GCA_017502065.1 Clostridia bacterium
AGCTTCTTCAGCGGGAGCTTCTTCAGCGGGAGCTTCTTCAGCGGGAGCTTCTTCTTCAGCCGGAGCTTCTTCTACTACTTCATCTTCAAGAAGAGCTTTGATGCTGAGAAATACTTTGCCGTCTTCCGGTTTGATTTCAGTAATCTGCGCTGTTACAACATCGCCCGGTTTGAGAGCTTCTGCAACTGTTGCAATGTGTTTGTTTGAAATCTGTGAAATGTGGATAAGTCCGTCTACACCTTCAATAATTTCAGCAAATGCACCGAATGCAACTGTTCTTACAACTTTACATTCTACGCTGTCGCCAACTGCATATTTGCTTTTGAAGATTTCCCACGGATTATCTTCAATACGTTTGTATCCCAAAGAAATTTTCTGATTTTCTTCGTCAATTTCTTTAATAACAACTTCAACAACCTGTCCTTCTTTAAGAACTTCAGACGGGTGGTTGATTCTTCTCCATGAAATTTCAGAAATATGGATAAGTCCGTCAACTCCGTCGATATCAACGAATGCGCCAAATGGAACAAGTCTTACAACTGTACCGTTTGCAATTGCACCAATTTCGTATTTAGCGGCGAATTTTGTCCACGGGTTATCTTCTTCTTTTTTGCAGGAGAGAGAAATTTTCTGGTTTTCTTTATCAAGAGCTTTTACATAAACGTTAATTTCGTCGCCTTCTTTTACTACCTGTTTCGGGTGAGTAATTTTTTTCCATGAAAGTTCGGAAATGTGAACAAGTCCGTCAACTCCGCCGATGTTTACAAACACGCCGAACGGTGCGATTGAGCTTACTGTTCCTGTATATTCTTTGCCTTCTTCAGCTTCTGCCCAGAATGCATCTTTAGCTTTCTGTTTTTCTTCTTTAAGTACAGATTTGATTGAAGCAACAACTCTGCGTCTTCTGCCTTTTGCAATGTCAATAATGCGAACCTGAACGTCTTTTCCTGCAAGAACGCTTAAGTCTTCCATAAATCTGTCGGAAGCCTGAGATGCAGGTACAAACATTTTTGTGTCAAGTGCAATAACGTTAACTCCGCCATTTACAACTTCAACAACTTTTGCATCAAGAACAGCCTGAGAATCAAAAGCTTCCTGAACTTTTGCCCAGTTCTTTTCCTGTTCAAGTTTTCTTCTTGAAAGTCTTACCTGACCGTTGTTATCATCAACCTGAATAACAAACGCTTCAAGCTCGTCACCTTTCTTAACAAGATCCGACGGTTTTTTTGTCGGGTCATCCGAAAGGTTAGCAAGGTCGATTATACCGTTGTATTTACAACCTACTAATTCAAGCACAATTTCAGTCGGTCTAACATCGACAACTGTGCCCACAACCGTGTCTCCTGTATTTAAAGATTTTAATGACTCATTAAGCATTTCCTCAAAGCTGAGGGCTTCTTTATTGAGTGTTTCCATGGTATTAAATACCTCCTTTATTATTTGGTCGGGCGTTGATGCTCCGGCCGTTATACCAATTTCAGAGCAGTTTTCAAGCACCGAAAAATCAATTTCGTCAGCTTTTTCTATATAAAAGGTTTTTTTACACCTTTCTCTGCACACTTCATACAGTTTTTTTGTGTTTGAACTGCTTTTTCCGCCAACAACAAACATTGCATCAACCTTGCCTGCAAGGACCGCCGCTTCCTTTTGTCGTTCGGCTGTTGCGCTGCAGATTGTATCATTAATATCTGCATCGGGATTTATTTCAAGAATTGCTGCTGTAAGGACGTCCCACGTTTTTCTGTCCATAGTGGTTTGCGAAACAACGCCTATCTTTTCACCGGGCTTTATTTGTTCCTTTACATCCTCCACGTTTGAAACAACCACGCTGTTTTCACACCAACCCGTTATGCCAATAACTTCAGGGTGGCGCTTATCACCTATTATAACAGTTTTTATACCCATTTTGCAATAGTTATTTGAAATATTATGAATTTTTTTTACAAAAGGGCAGGTCAAATCAATGATTTTATGTCCATTTTCGACAAGTTTGTCCATAATTGCCGCTCCGGCGCCATGTGTACGTATAATAATCCGCTCACTAAGCTCGCCGTCAAGAGATGAAACCGGCACGATTCCAAGTGCCGAAAGCCTTGCAACCTCCTGCGGATTATGGATAAGCTCGCCATATGTATTTATTGTTCCGCCGTATTCTTCAATTGCGGCAACCGCATCGTTAACGGCACGGCGCACGCCAAAACAAAAGCCTGCGCTTTTTGCTATGTGTATTTTCATTATTCCTCCGCAAGTTCTTTTATTCTTGTATATAAAAGATTTGACAGTGCACTGTTCATTTCGGCTCTGCCTTCTATTTCAAGAATTTTGCCGATTTCTTCTACTGTAATCGGTTTACCGATATTTACACGAACGCCGCCGAAAAGACGGAAATTTCCTGCAATTCCGAACGGAATTACGGGAACCCCTGCTTTATGCGCCATCGAAAGAATGCCGGGTTTTACGCTTTCGGGAGTAACTTTTTTCATTCTTGTACCCTGCGGAAAAACCATAAGGCCCATTCCCGATTTCATAACGCGTAAGCTTTCTTTAATTGCCGCAATGTCTTTTTTATCACGGTCAATTGAAATTGCGCCTACTTTTTTAAGAAAGGCACCAAGCACCGGCGCATCGCACGCTTCTTTTTTTGAAAGAAAGTTCATTTTTGTTTTTACAAGCGATGCAACAAGCGGCGCATCATGATTGCTTTTATGATTTCCGCAAAAGGCATATCCACCCTCTTTTGGCAGATTTTCAAGTCCTGTTATACGGGCAAAGAAAAATATTTTATAGAACCAGCGCACAACAAAGCACGCAAATTTATATAGCATCAGAGTCCTGTCCTTTCGCTTATTATCTGACGTACCGCCGCAATGGATTCTTCAAGTGTAAGGTCGGCGGTATCAAGCTCTATTGCATCATCCGCACGGCGAAGCGGTGAATGCTCTCTGTGCGAATCGTCATAATCTCTTTTTTCCATGTCGGAAAGGACAAATTCATATGTAACGTCCTGTCCTTTTTCGATAAGCTCATCGTAGCGGCGCTGCGCTCTTACTTTAACGTCCGCTGTTAAGAAGATTTTAACATTTGCATCCGGAAGAACACATGTACCGATGTCGCGTCCGTCCATGATAACGCTGTATTTTTCGCCAAGCTTTCTTTGCATATCAACAAGCTTTTCCCTTACCTTCATATAGCTTGACACTTTGGATGCCGCCATTGAAATTTCGGGTGTTCTTATAAGATGTGTAACATC
>JAFVVU010000106.1 GCA_017502065.1 Clostridia bacterium
GGAATTTCTTTTTTCAGCACAGGAATAAGCGCCTCGCTTTTCATGTCAAATCCGTCCGGTTTTTCCATGTATCGTTTTGCTTTAAAAAGCGCCTCACGGATAAGAGCCGCCGTGCCCATTCTCGTTACGGGCATAGTCCCTTTTTCTTTATATGTCTGTTTTGTATTTTCACCAAACGCCGCTTTAATGGCAACCGGCGATTTTATAATCATATCATCAACACATTTGCCGTGCATCTTGATTGCGGCAAACGCTCCGCCAATCGGATTGGCACTACCCGGACCGGTAACAGACGTGGTAACCCCCGCTTCAATCCCCTCACAGAAACATCTGTCGTTCGGATTAATCGCATCAATCGCACGAAGATGCGGCGTAATCGGGTCGGTATTTTCATTAACGTCATCACCCTCAAACCCAACAGCATTCTCCTGCATACCGATATGACTGTGCCCGTCAACAAGACCCGGCATAACATATAAGCCTTCCGCATCATAAATCTCGTCAAAATCACCGCCGGCAAACTCCGCCATATCGCCAATCTGCTTTATTTTACCGTTTTCTATAATAATATATCCGTTTTCGTATATTATACCCTCCATGGTATTAATATATCCGTTTTTTATAAGTATCAAGCGTAGTTCCTCCGTTTTTCACTCTTATAAAATAATTTTACCAAATTTATATTTTTTTGTCAATTCCCTATGGAAATCCGCGAATATATATGTTATAATGTGTCTATACTAATCCAAAGGAGAATGAATATGAACCATACATTTATTTCCGCACTGTCGGCAACACTTGTTCTTTTCTTTTTCATCATAAGCGGATATATACTTCGTAAAACAAATGCCGTCCCGAAAAACTCGGCAGCGGTATTTTCAGCAGTGCTTATGCACTTTTTCATACCCGTCCTTATTCTGTATGTAATGACGCAGAACATAACACCGGAAATAATAGCCGCACAAAAAGTTCAGCTTATTACTTCAACTGTTATAATCATTGTAAGCTGCGTACTTGCATATGTTATTGCCAGCATAATGGATAAAGGCAAATCGAAAAAAGGCGTATATACATTTACAATGGCATTCCCAAACTTTGCTTTTATGGGAATCCCGATTGTTGAAGCCGTTTACGGTCCGGAAGCATTTTCCACACTTATCCTTTTCATTCTGCCGTACTATATTCTTGTAAACGTTCTCGGTGATATAATCATAAGAGATGAAAAGCTTCCCCGTTTCAGTACGCTCGTTTCGCCTATAACAATATCAATCGTACTTGGCTTCGGGCTTGTATATGCAAGAGTGCCAATTCCGCAAGTGGTGGTTAATCAGGCACATATAATCTATTCAAGTGCAATTCCTCTTTCAATGATGCTTATGGGATTTGTTCTTGCAGGCAAAAAAATAACATCAATGTTCACTGCTTTAAGCACATATTTTATTTCAGCAATGCGGCTCATCCTTTTCCCAATGATAACTCTCATCGCTCTGTGGCTCGTGGGACTTCGCGGAATGGCGCTTGGCGTACCGGTGTTAATTCTTGGTATGCCAACAGCAGTAAACGGAGTTATGCTTGCCGAAAATGCAGGTAAAGACGCGTTCCATTGCAGCTCGGTGGTGTTTATATCAACCCTGCTTTCTCTTCTCACAATTCCAATGCTTTCGTATATAGTAACACTGTTTTGACATCCTGCGGCTAAATGCCGCAGGATTTTACATTTTATTCACAATTAGTAATGTATTTTTTACAATCAGTTCATAATTTATTCATAAAATAATGTTATTATATAACTGTGATAAATAATCACCCCTATATCATACGAAACTGAATAGAATATCCCCAAATTTTATTTGGTTTCGCTTTTTTACTCCTTTGCAGAAGGTACATACTAAGTCTGGTAAACAGACTGCAAACCCCTTAAACAAACCCGCTCCGTAAGCGGGTTTGTTTCTTTATAAAAGAAAAAAGGGCATCAGCCCTTTAATTTCCTGCATTCATTAGGTGTTATTCCGTACCCCTGTTTAAAATGTCTGCAAAGCAGATTTGAATCGTCAAATCCGCATTGTTTTGCAATCTGACTTACGGTAAGATTTGTTGTCATAAGCAAATTGTATGCTTTATTAAGACGGATACTGTCAAGATACACCATAGGCGAAACGCCGCAGCTTTCTTTAAACAACCTTGAAAAATGTCTTTTTGAATAATGCACCGTATCAGCCAGCATATCAATATTTATATCACTTTCATAATTACTTTCCATATAAGACAGTGCACTTGCAATACACCAGTTTTTCTTGCTGACACTGCTTTTCGCCCTGCGCTTTGAGTTTCTGCAAATAAGTGCAATAAGCGACAGAAACATATGCTTTGAAACTGCTTCATATGTAGGTTTTTGTTCTCTTATCTCTTCCTCCAGAATTTCCACCGAATTTCTTACATAAGGCAAAAATTCGGGTGCAAGCGTCATTGTAGGCTCGGCATTTGCATCGTTTCTTATTCTCGGTTCAAGAATAAACAAAAGCTGAAACGCCGGCATATTACGAAGCTCACCGATTTCAGCAAGAAGCGCCTCGTAATCAAATTTCAGTATACAGAACTTGTAATTGTTTGTTTCACGCTGCTCGTGAATTGTTTCCGGCAGGCAAACAAACACATCCCCGGGAATAACCCTGTGCGCCGCACCGTTTATGATGTTAAGTGCACTGCCTTCAAGAGCAATATGAAGTTCTGCATATTTATGTCTGTGCTCAGGCACTTCACTCTGTCGCACATTGATATGCGCAAGCTTTAACAAATACTGAGCAGCATTATCGCTCGGAAACGGATATTTGTGTAACATATTAATCCCCTTTACACTTTTTGAATATTTAATAATTTCAAAGCATTTTTATAATAAATTTTATCCTTGTCACTTTGTGAAATATCAAGAGTTTCTATAAGCTGTTTTTCCCACGCCGGTCTGTGCCACGGCATGTCGGAAGCAAAAATAAGCCTGTCGGGTGTATGCTTATCAACAATCTCCTGTGCAATCGCCTTCGGCATTGTGCCGTACCCAAAAGATAAATCAAACCATACGTCTTGTCCGCAAAGCTTTTTTATAACCTCAACGCCGCAGTTCAGAGCGCCCCAGTGCGCCGCAATCACAGGCGCATCAAACCATTTTAAAGCACCGGTAAGATTGTCCGGCATACAGTGATATGGCGGAGCATAGCCGTAATCATATCCCGAATGAAACACAGTTATAAGCCCGAGAGACGAAATCTTTTTATAAATCGGCTTCATTTTTTCATCATCAACATAAAACATCTGATATTCAGGATGAAACTTAACTCCCTTCAGTCCCATATCCCTGATTCGTTCAAGCTCGTCAAAAACATCATCCGCATCCGGATGCACCGACCCGAATGCAAATAAACCCTCTTCATTATTTATCTCATTTGCAAAATTATTTACATTTGTCTGCTGTGCCGGATTTGTTGCAATAGAAAGCACAACCGAAACATCAACACCGTCTTTTTCCATCTCCGTCTTCAAAGATGAAACCGTTCCCCTGCTTTGCGGCACAAGACCGCCGCTCGCGTGCGACAGCTTGTCCATTGCTCTTTGCGCAATGGCATCGGGAAACGCGTGTGTATGAAAATCTATAAGCATAATTCTGCCTCCGTGCTGTAATCATTTTTATTTATAAAAGAATCAATTTTAATGTTTCACTTTAAGCCGTCAATTATTCCGCTTACCATATAAAAGGTATCAGCCTGTATTTAACCTTCTTAATATATTCTGTGTACCCGTCAAGCTCTTTTTCAAGAAGCTTTTCTTCATTTTTTATTCTCTTAACAATGATAAACGGATATACAAGAAAAATTAAAAATGAGTATAATGACCCTAATATAACCGGCATTGATAAAAACAAAATAAGCGACGCGCTGTACATCGGATGTCTTACGATGCCGTATAATCCCGTATCAATAACTGTCTGATTTTCCTGAACTTCAATGGTGCGGCTTAAAAATGTATTTTCGCGCAGAACCTCTGCATAAATAATATATCCCGCAATAAAAACCACCACCGCAGTAATTACTGCCCATTTTGGCAAAGTGTACCACCCGAAACGAAACGTCAGCCCGGCAACAATAAATCCTGCAATAAACATAATTCCGCTTAATGCAACAACCGCCTTTTGTTCACGCTGTTCTTCTTTTGCGTTCAGGCGCTTTTTCAGCAGTTCCGGGTTTTTAAACATCATAACAATCCCTGCCGCAAACATGGGAATAAATAAAATTCCCATAAGTAACCAGCCGTTTGCAAATGCAAATGTCCCGGCAGGCAAAAATATCAATGCCCCCACCAGAACTAATCCCAGTAAAATTTTAGTTATCGCCTGTATAAATAATTTCACAGTCATAATCTTTCCTTATCTACTTCACTCATATATCCCGCTGTAATAATACCTGCTGGTAAAGCAACAATAGCAATTCCAAATATTGAAGAAACCATCGTAACAATTCTTCCGATCGTAGTAACAGGATAAATATCTCCATAACCAACAGTGGTTAATGAAACTGTTGCCCAATATATTGCATCAAAAAAATTATTAAACGATTCCGGTTCCACATTGAAGACAACAAGAGCAGAAATTATTATGTATGCAATAGCCAAAGTTCCAACAGCAATCAACGATTCCTTTGACTTTTTAAATACTGTTACAATAATTTTTACACTTTTTGAGTATCTAAACATTTTAAATGCTCTAAAAAC
>JAFVVU010000107.1 GCA_017502065.1 Clostridia bacterium
AAATGCACTGTGAAGATGCCCTTTTGCACTTTCATAAAGCGGCGACATTTTAAATTCAAAGCTTGTCAGCATCATATCTATATCCGCTTCCGAAAATGCATCTGTTTTAAAGAACAGCACAACATACATATCCGGTTTATCGGGATATTCAATAAGATATCTTGTAAGCTTTTGGGGCACTTCGTGCGAGAGATGTGACGGATACATCTTATCATTACGGTAGATTGTTTTATTGTATCCGTAAACGTCCTTGGTTACAGAAAGACCCATGTCATAATGTTTTATATCCTCAATTTTTACCTCTTCCGCAATGCCGAGCATATCATCGGAGGTAAGGACAGAAATATCCGGATAGTCAGCCACACTCTGAAGTGTTTTTTCTGTTGGCATTATAAACTCAAATCCGCCACCGACAAAGCGAGTACGCTTTGGTGCAAAAGGATAGTCAACTCTTAAAATGCCGCCTTCTCCGCCCGTACTTACCAAGGTTGTAACGATTTTTATTCCGTTAACGTATCCGGTTTCGGCAAGCTCAAGATAATACTCATTTTCTTCCCCCATAATAAGGCTGCCGCTCCTCCATCCGCCAACAGTATTCCACAGAGGCTGTGCAATAGGCATTGTTTCTATTTTTGCCGCGCCTCTCCGCACTCTGCCTGTTTTAAGATTTATTGTATAATCATCAAAATCTTTTATTTCTTCTTCCGGACCGTAGTTTGTAAGTACCGCTGTTTTACCGTCTTTTGATACTGCTACCGTAAGACCTACGGGTCCCTGCTGCGGCAGTGCACAGTTCAGCTTATTAAGGTCAAAGCTGCGTTCAATTTGTTTTGTTTCAAAGTTATATACAAACGGTCCGTTTATGTAATGAAATACCGCTTTTTCTTTATCGGCATAATCAATGTCCGCCATAATTGAGCCGACGGGACGTGATATATATTCGGCGTATGCCGCTTCGTCCATTGAATAATCCTGCACCGAATTTGTAAGACATACTGCCCCGACAATAATTGCAATAACAAGAATTACCGCTGTCCAAATTACTGTAGGTTTTTTAAATCCTGCAATATATTTAATGCGGCGCTCAACCTCTTTTTCGCCGTTTTGCAGTGCGGTTGTTCCTGCTACAAATCTGTTTTTACGAAGTGCCGTTTTAAGAAGCAGGCTTGCATATTCCTTTTTACCGCCGGTATAGTGCAGAACCCGTTCATCACAGTAAACCTCAACATCCTTACGGAATGCAAAAAATGCATACCACATTACCGGATTGAACCAGTTTATGCAAAGCATAACAACTGCAAGCCAAATAAGAAGAATATCGTTATTTTTCAAATGACAAAGCTCGTGCATCAATATGCTTTTGTTTTCTTCATCGCTATATCCGTCCGGCATTACAATTTTGGGACTTATAATGCCTGTAAGCATCGGCACATCGCCCGATATAAGCCTTACATTTCTTTTTATGCCAAGCTCGGCTTTACATTCTTCCAGAACAGCTAAAAGGCTTTCGTCACTGATTTGGTTTTTCTTTTTTAAAGAACGGGTGTGCAGAGCATATACCAAAACAAAATATGCAAAAA
Source organism: Clostridia bacterium (assembly GCA_017502065.1). Lineage (GTDB taxonomy): Bacteria > Bacillota > Clostridia > RUG12999 > RUG12999 > RGIG4103. The sequence goes on from JAFVVU010000107.1 coordinate 1,581, forward strand.
GTGCAGCTGCACCAACCGTCCATACCTTGTTTATTA
>JAFVVU010000108.1 GCA_017502065.1 Clostridia bacterium
ACGCTCTTCCGATCTAATACCTGTACCAAAATCATGAGCAAGTTAAACACTGCGCTCCATGTACCCAAAGTCATAAATGTAAATCTGATACTTAAAACATTCGGAACGGAAGAAATTGTTGAAACACCAAGCTCCGAGCATTTTGTAAGCGCAATTCCAAGACCCATAAAAAATGTTCCCACTATAAGAATAATATACCCTTTTAACCCTTTCATTATAACCACCCTTGAAATTAAAATACGGGTACAGACGTACCCGTATTGTTTTTATATCAAATATACAAAATACGCCGCATACATTACAAGCATTACTGCTCCGGACCATCTTGCAAGCTTATACTTTCTGAAAGCAAACACCCAAAGTGCTACCCCCGATATAATCATTGCCCACATATCAAAGGCAAATGACGGATTAAACACAACAGGAGTTATAAGCGCAGATGTACCTATTACGAACAGAAGATTGAATATATTGCTGCCGACAATGTTACCTATTGCAATATCCGCTTTCCCTTTTATTGCCGCAGATACCGAGGTTACAAGTTCCGGAAGAGATGTTCCGAGAGCTACAATTGTAAGACCTATAAATCTCTCACTCATACCAAGTATGGTTGCAATTTTTGTTGCAGCATCTACTGTAAAATCACTACCAAAAAATATAAGCACCAGACCGACTACAGTAAGTAAAATCAGTTTCCACAAAGGAAGCTGTTCTTCCTCATCTACTTCTTCTTTGTTTCGTTTTGCCATTACAAGCAGATATGCAAGGTATGCTATTAATGCCACCCAAAGAATTATTCCTTCCCAAAGAACAATCTCATTTCCCGTAACGCAAAGTCCGAAGAACAGGAAGGAAATAAGTATCATAAATGGAATTTCATACTTTACTGTTGATTTTGCAACCGCCAGCGGTGTTATTACAGCCGTTATCCCAAGTATTATAAGAACATTAAGGAGATTGCTGCCGACAACATTTCCTATTGATAATGCTGCACTTCCTTTAAGTGCAGCCGTAATGCTTACAGCTGTTTCAGGGGCACTTGTTCCCATTGCAACAATTGTAAGTCCTATTACAAGCTGCGGGATTCCGAATTTCCCGGCAATGCCGGCTGTTCCTTCAACAAACCAATCCGCACCTTTAACAAGCATTGCAAACCCAAGAATCAAAAGCGCTATCTGCATGACCATACTCATATTTTTTCTCCTTTGTAATTATCCCTTAAATTTTGAATATGCCAAGTCCGTCAAGAACGGAGGAAATTAAAATAAGTATAATACATATCGGAGCTACGTATTTAATAACAATTTCAAACAGACCTTTGCTTTTGAATGGTGCTGATATTTCTATTTCATCAATAAGCGTTTTCGGTTTTATAACATATCCTACAAATATACATGTAAGAAGTGCCACAATCGGCATAAGCACGCTGTTGCTCATGAAGTCGAAGAATGTGAGAACATCCATACCGAGCGGTGCAAAAGAACTCCACACGCCAAAACCAAGTGTTGACGGAAGTCCAAGCAGAATTGTTCCAACAAAAACAATAAGGCACGCAAGCTTTCTGTTCATTTTTGTTTTATCGCAAATAAACGATACTATTGTTTCCATAAGTGAAATTGATGATGTGAGTGCTGCAAAAAGCACAAGAAGGAAAAATACTATTCCAACAACTGTACCACCATACATACTGTTAAATACTTTCGGAAGTGTCACAAACATAAGTCCCGGGCCTTTACCAAGTGCTTCCGGTGTTCCACCTGAAAATGCAAAGACTGCAGGAATAATCATAAGACCTGCAAGAAAAGCAATTCCTGTATCAAAAAGTTCTATGTTTCTTACCGAAGATTCAAGATTTACTTCTTTTTTCATGTATGAACCGTAGGTAATCATAATACCCATTGCAAGCGACATCGAATAGAAAAGCTGGCCCATTGCCGCAAGTACGGTTTTTATAGAAAATTTACTGAAGTCAGGTGTTATATAATAAAGAACACCTTCCATTGCACCCGGCATACACATTGAATATATTGCAATGAATACTGAAAGCACAACAAGTACAGGCATAAGAATTTTGCTTACTTTTTCTATGCCTTTTTCAACACCGAGAAAAACAACAACCGATGTGAGAGTGGCATAAATAACAAACCATATAATCGGTTCCGCAGTTGAACCGGTAAATCCACCAAAGAATGAGTCCGTTGCAGCGTTTGCTGCACCGTTTACGATAAATTCAGCAAAATATTTTGTTACCCATCCGCCAATAACAGAATAGTACGGAAGAATGATTATCGGTACAAGTGCCGCAAGATAGCCTACAAAAGTAAACTTTTTATTGAGTTCTTTGAATGCACCAATTGCACTTAATCTTGTTTTTCTGCCTATTGCAATTTCTGCACACATAAGAGCAAAACCAAATGTTATTGCAAGAAGAATATACACAAGCAGGAAAATACCGCCACCATACTGTGCGGCAAGATATGGGAATCGCCATATATTACCGAGACCTACCGCAGAACCTGCAGCAGCAAGAACAAATCCCAGTTTCCCGGTGAAACTGCTTCTTTTTTCGTTTGTCATATAAAAATCACCCTTTTTAAGAAATTATTACTATTTTATCACATTTTCATACTGTTTGCAAGCATAGTTTTGTATCTGCACCAATTTTTCTGCTTCTTTTGACAAAAATTTCATTATTAAATTAGAAGATACGTCAATTGACAAAATGTGTGTTTTTATGTATAGTATTAATGATATGTATTTTTATCAAAATTTTATATTTTTTGGAGGGGTTTTAATATGAAACTCGTTTATGGCGTAAAAGACAAGCCTACCTTCGGAAAACTGCTTGTGTTTGCACTCCAGCAGCTTCTTGCTATTCTGGCAGCAACAATCGCAGTTCCGGCAATTATTGGTAACGGCATGTCACACTCAGCAGCACTTTTCGGTGCAGGTCTTGGTACAATCGTGTATCAGTTGTTCACAAAATTCAAGAGCCCTGTATTCCTTGGTTCTTCCTTCGCTTTCATCGGTTCAATGCTTGCAGCATTCGCAGCCAGCGTTTCAATGGCAGCAGGCTATGCAGGTCTTATAATCGGTGCAGCATTTGCAGGTCTTGTTTATGTTGTTCTTGCAATTATTGTTAAAATTGCAGGCGGTAAATGGATCAACAAGCTTATGCCTCCGGTTGTAATCGGACCTACTGTTGCACTTATCGGTCTTTCACTTGCAGGTGCAGCTATAAGTGACCTTCAGGTTGGTAAAGTTATGGTTGACGGTGCTTCTGTTGCATCTCCGTATGCTTGCATTATCTGCGGTCTTGTTACTCTTGCGGTTGTTATCATCTGCTCCGTTTACGGCAAAAAAATGACAAAGCTTATTCCGTTCATTATCGGTATTGTTGCAGGTTATGCTCTTGCTGCAATCCTTACTGTAATTGGTAATGCAACAGGAAATCAGGCTCTTATGATTATTGATTTCTCCGCTTTTGCTAATATGAAATGGTATCCTGACTTTACATTCGTTACAGCACTTAAAGGCGTTAAAGAAATTGATGCAAGCTATATTGCAACAATCGCAGTTGCTTACATTCCGGTTGCATTTGTTGTATTTGCAGAACATATTGCTGACCATAAAAACTTAAGCACAATTATCGGCACAGAACTTCTTGAAGAACCGGGTCTCCACAGAACACTTCTTGGTGACGGCATCGGTTCTGTTGCTGGCGCTTTCTTCGGCGGTTGCCCGAACACAACATACGGCGAATCTGTTGGTTGTGTAGCTATTACAGGTAATGCTTCTGTTGTTACAATTCTTGCAACAGCTATTATCGCAATGCTCGCATCCTTTGTTGCTCCGTTCGTAACATTCCTTGCAACAATTCCTAACTGCGTAATGGGCGGTGTTTGTATTTCACTTTACGGTTTCATTGCTGTTTCCGGTCTTAAAATGATTCAGCAGGTTGACTTAGGTCAGAATAAAAACCTGTTTGTTGTGGCAGTAATACTTATTACAGGTATTGGCGGACTTACACTTACATTCGGTAAAGTTACAATCACAGCAATTGCTTGTGCTCTTATTCTTGGTATCCTTACCAACGTACTTGTGTCCAAAGCTAAGGAGGACTAATACACCACTATGGATAAAGTTATAGTATTTGACCATCCACTTATTCAGCACAAAACTACTATCCTTCGTCAGACAAGCACCACAAACAAAGAGTTTCGTGAGCTTGTTGAAGAAATCACAATGCTTATGTGTTATGAGGCGCTTCGTGATTTACCTCTTGAAGATGTGGAAATTGAAACACCTCTTACAAAAACAACACAGAAGATGATTAAAGGAAAGAAAATGGCAGTTGTTCCCATTCTCCGTGCCGGACTTGGTATGGTAAACGGTATGCTTAATCTTGTTCCTTCCGCAAAGGTTGGACATATTGGTATGTACCGTGATGAAGAAACAATGGAACCACACGAATATTACTGTAAGCTGCCGCCGGATATTGACAAACGACTTATCGTTGTTGTTGACCCGATGCTTGCAACAGGCGGTTCCGCAATTGATGCAATCAATCAGATTAAATCATATGGCGGTGCACAGATTAAGTTCCTTTGTCTTATTGCTGCTCCCGAAGGAATCAAAGCACTTTCCGAGGCACATCCGGATGTTGAAATCTACTGTGCTAACGTAGACGAATGTCTTAACGAAAGATGTTATATTGTTCCCGGTCTTGGCGACGCAGGCGACAGAATTTTCGGAACTAAATAACAATATTCAAAAACAAAACCACCCGCAAGGGTGGTTTTATTTTTGGATATATTTTGTTATGAATTTTTCTATAAATTCTAAAAAACCTATATTCAGCAGAAATACCATAATAGGAATAAACTGAACAATAAAGGAAATTATGCTTTTCCTCTTTTTTCTTAAAATAACAGAAAGAATAAGTCCTGCAATGCATAGCACCGGGATAGACATTGTTATCCAGCAGAATATATCAATTAGTGTTATGTATAACTGATTTGTTGCACCAATCGTTCCTTCTGATGCCATCAAAAGCAAAAAGTTGAAATTTGAAAACGGTATGTAGAGAAAAAATAAAATAATATTGGTTATTATCCCCGCTTTATCAATTTTTGAAGATTTTTCCCACATTTCTTTATTTTTCTTAACATATATAAAACAAGTGAGTATTATCGCTGCAGCAAAAATACAGGCAAGCAAAATCAAGTCTTTCATTTTTCACCTCGTTATGTAAGGAAGCAGATTTATTCTGCATCCTCTCCGCCGGGACCGTCTCTGCGGTCAGACTCATCGGCAGGACGGGCACGACCTGTTGAAATCCATTTATTGTCGGTTGCCGTTTTCTTGTCGTCTTGTTTCTTTTTATCGTCCATAATATCACCTCTTAATAGTATTATAACTATTTACAGGCGAAATATTTATCAACCAAGCAGCTCCGGATATTTTTTTGTGAGCATATACTGCACATACACATTATCAAGTTCGTCCGCTTTTGACATTTTTCTGATTTTGCCAAAACAGTGTATGTACATAAATATTACAAATGCATAAAGCATAAGTGTTGACCACATTGTTCCTATTGTGCAAAGCGAGTTGTATGTCCCGTGTGCCAGAGTAGGAATAATAAGACAAAGTGCAATTTCTTTTTTTGAACTGAACGGCTTAAGATTGGATTGTATTATTCCCTGTGCTTTAAGGTCCTTTTCTGTTTCTGCCGCTTTATCGGTAATGTGCCACATACTGTAGTGATATCCCATCATAACGGCAAAAAACATATGTCCGGGGACAGAAAGCACCGCTCTCATAATTCCGGTATCAAGTCCATATTGCCAAACGTAGAAAACATTTTCAAGTGCCGCAAAGCCAAGTGATACAAACACCGCATAAATAAGCCCGTCAAACAGACTGTCAAATTCCCTGCTTTTTCGCGTTAAGCATATAAGAACAAGAAACTTGAGCCCTTCTTCTGCCAGCGCAACTCCTATTGTGTTATCGGTAAATATGTACATATATGCTTCATGGTTATAGAATTTAGGGCCTTCTTCCACTAAAATCGGGGTTTCCGGTAAAAAGAATCCCTCCAGCATAACTGAAAGAAATCCTTCAATTGTTGCGGCAGGAAAGACAAGTATTGCACCAAATGCAAACAGTTTAAGAAGTAATCCAATGGGTTCCTTTTCAACTCTGTCTTTTATAAAAACATATGTGCACAACACGATTGCCGGCAAAAGTGCAACCGCCATTAAAATATAATCACTCATTTTATCACCTGTCCGGTTTTAACCTTTATAAGTTCTCTTTAATCTTTGCAATTATTTCAGCATATTCAGAATCAGAAAGAGTTACTCTCTGCGGATTCATTGCAAATACTCCGCCCCATTCAAACTCATCCTCATATTTCGGAACAAGATGAAAATGAAGATGGCATCCGGTA
>JAFVVU010000007.1 GCA_017502065.1 Clostridia bacterium
TGCGCTGTTGCGGCAAAGGTGTTTTTAAATTCGCCTGTCCTGCGGTGTATGATGATTTCGGCGGTAGTTGGCTGGTCGGGAATTTCCGTGCATCTGCAGGTGCTTGGGATAATAAAAAAAGAGGGGCTTTCGGCAAAATATTATTTTCTTGGCAAAGCGGGAATGATGGTCATTTCGCCCATTTATACATATGTTCTTTTAAAACTGTTTCCGGGGGCGCTTACAACAAGTGTCTTTGCTCCGTCAAACATGGAATCTGCTGCACCTTTCCCATATATATCGTGGTTTATATGTATTGCCGTAATTTTTGCCCTTGCCCTACAGCTTATTCCTGCAAAAAAAGTATTGAATAAGTGAAACGACTATGATATAATTAACTTAATCTATGTAAAGGGTGATTGCTATTAAAACATTAGTTGAGCTTTTTGATACATGTCAGATTGAAAATGTAATTGCGGCACTTCGGTTTAAACCTGAGAAGATTGTGTTTGTAGGGTTTAAGAAAATAATGACCAGGAAGAAAACCGAGGACCTGCAACGGTTTTTTGCAATGAAACAGCTTGATATACAGCTGGAATACAGAATTGTCCCAAGATATGATTATGAAGAAATTGTGTCGGGTCTTAATGCAATTATAGACGAAAATGAGGATGCCGCCTTTGACCTTACGGGCGGAAAAGAGCTTGTCCTTGTGGCGATGGGCGAAATTTCGGCGGCGCGAAGCGTGCCGATGTTCCAGTTTGATGTGCGTTCGGGCGAAATGGTGCGCGTAAAAAACTGTGAAGATGTGCCCGAAACGGAAAAACCCGTTATGTCAATAGAAGAAAACATTGTTCTTTCAGGCGGAGTTGTTGTGGAGGAACCGGAACAGCCCAAATGGAATCTTACAGAGGATTTTGAAAAAGATGCGGCGATAATGTGGGATATCTGCAGAAAAAGCTGCCGTGCATGGAACAGAAATTCGGGCATTATAAAAATGTTTGAAGCTGTAAACGAATCAGGAGAAGGGCTTTTTGTCAAGGTATCCGCATCAAAAATGCGCGAACTACCTGATGAAAAAATAATGGACGAGCTTGTAAAAAGCGGTATGATAAAAAACTATGCCGTAGGCGATGTTGTTACGTTTGAATATAAAAACGATCAGGTCCGCAGAGTTCTTAATAAAGCAGGGAATATACTTGAGCTTAGCGTGTATATAAACGCTAAAAAAATTCAGGAACAGGACAGTCAGTATTATGATGATATTGATACGGGCGTTTTTGTTGACTGGGACGGCGAAAGCGGCGGACAAAACGACACACGGAACGAGATTGACATTTTTGTTATGCGTGATCTGGTGCCGGTTTTTGTATCGTGCAAAAACGGCGAGGTTCATAAAGAAGCGCTTTATGAGCTTAACACGGTTGCGGAAAAGTTCGGTGGAGAATATGCAAAAAAAGTGCTTGTGTGCACATATATAAGTTATTCGAAAAGCAGCCGAGAGTACATACTTCAGCGCGCACGCGATATGAAAATTGAGGTTATTGAAGATGTGGACTTGCTTAGCGGAGAAGAGTTTTTGCAAGAAATAAGAAAAAGGATAAGATAAAATGCAGAAGTTTAATGACAGTTCCCGGGTGTGCTTTCTTGGCGACAGCATCACATCGGGCGGAATCTGGATTGCAAAAATATTTGAATATTATAAAAACGCCGGAACTTCGGCTCGGTTTTACAATCTTGGTATTGCAGGGAATACAGCGGTGCTTGCACTTGATTTTCTTGAAAAAGAACCGTTTTTAAAGGATGCAACCGATGTTGTGATCATGTTTGGAATGAACGATATAAAGCGGCAGCGGTATCTTGATGAAATAAATGAAAAGGTAAAGCCGTCGGCAATTGATGCATCAAAAACGGCACTTGAAAAGCTGGTGCAGAAACTGGCTGGAAAAAACATAATTTTATGTTCGTCCACACCGCATGCGGAAGATGCGGAAATAAACGCCGCTCTTTGTGAAATCGCCGCAAAAATGAAAGAACTGGCAAAAAACGCCGGCGTATCGTATATAGATTTTCACAAACTGTTTTCGGGCGTAATGAACAGCATAAAACTTATTGAAGATGATAATCTGCATCCCAATCTTGTGGGAAACGCAGTTCTTGCAAATGTATTTTTAAGCCTTCAGGGGTTTGATGTTTATACGGGACAGGATGCGGCAATATGGGAAAAAGAAGCGCATTTTGACATGTGCGAAGAAAATGTGAAAAGGTTTAAAGCGGAAGCGGCACTCCGCAGTATTGAATTTGTAAAAAGAATTGTTCTTCCGTCCTGCAAAGGCGATGAAGAGGCGTATCTTGATGAGTATTATAAAAACTGTGATGCGTTTTTCCGTAAACAGATAAGCGTTTATAAACGAAGTCGGAATAAGGAAAAAGAGCTTTTTGATACGCTTGAAAAGTATACTGAAAAGGTGGCTGTAAAATGAATTTTGACCTGATTTTAAGTAAATATTTATCGGCGCTTACGGTTGAGCTTCTGGCGGGCAGACTTTTTCAGTCGGACAGCTGGACAACCAATATACACATGCTTGGATGCAACAAAATTTACTTTGTGCTTGACGGCTCGTTTCAGCTTCAGATGAACGGGAAAACGCTTGAAATAAAGAAAAATCAGCTTGCTATAATACCAGAGGGGACATATCATTCTTACCAGCTGACAAGCGACAGTATCAAGCTGTACTGGTGTCATTTTAACTCGGCGGTAAACGGCGTGAATATATTTGAAACCTATAAAATAGAAGACAATAAATTTTTCTTTGATATAAAAGACCCGAAGAGTGTGGAAAATCTGTTTAAAACAATGCTCCTTGACGAAACAAAAAAATCGGGAGCCGCACTTGTGATGTATAAGCATGCAAAGCTTATGGAGCTTCTTTCAATCTGCATTGAAAACAGCATGCAAAAAGACAGGGAAGAGGAATTTGAAAAAGAAGAATTTTCGGATATTATCAAATATATGTATGCACATATAGACGAAAATATTCAGGTGGAGCATCTGGCGGAAATGGCACATTTCCATCCTAACTATTTTATCCGTGCATTCAAACAGAAATTCGGTTCTTCGCCCATAAGGTTTTTCAATCAGCTTAAGCTTGAACGGGCAAAGGAAATGCTTGCGAATACGGAAAAACCAATGAACGCTATTGCATCGGAAATCGGCATAAACGATATGAGCTATTTTTCAAGGTTTGTAAAACAGCAGACAGGACTTTCGCCAAGTGAATACAGAAATATATATAAGGGTTTGTGATTTCACAAACCCTTTTTGCATAAAATATACGGGAGGTATGTTTATGCAGACACAAGGATATACATACGAAAATCTGGAACAGAACATCCGCTGGCTGAAAGAAAAATATCCGTTTATTGAAGTGGGAATTGCAGGCTACAGTCTGCTTGGACGAAACTTATATATCATAAAGCTGGGAACAGGGCAAAATGAGGTATTTTACAATGCGGCGCATCATGCACTTGAATGGATTACAACGCCTGTGCTTATGAAATTTATTGAAGATTTTGCAGAAGGCTATGTAACGGGTAAAAATTTAAGCCGCGGATATAATCCAAGGGAAATATGGGAATCAAGCACAATTTATATAATGCCAATGGTAAATCCCGATGGGGTTGACCTTGTGATAAACGGTCTTTCGGAGGATAATCCGTATTATAATGATTTAATAAAGTGGAATGGCGGAAGTACGGATTTTTCCACCACCTGGCAGGCAAACGCACGAGGGGTTGATCTGAACCATAACTATAATGCCGGATGGGAAATTTACAAGGAAATGGAAGCGGAAATAGGAATTACAGGTCCGGGCCCTACAAGATATGCGGGAACGGCTCCCGAATCCGAACCGGAAACAAAAACGGTTGCCGATTTTACAAGACAACATAATTTCAGGCTTGTGCTTGCATATCACGCGCAGGGAGAGGTTATTTACTGGAATTTTATGAACTTGAATCCGCCCGACGGGGAATATATAGGACGCGCGCTTTCTGTTGCAAGTGGATATTCACTTGAAACTGCAACGGGACCTGCGGCATATTCGGGATATGATGACTGGTTCACAAAGGAATTTAACCGGCCCGGATATACAATTGAGGTAGGGAAAGGGAAAAATCCGCTTCCGGTAAGTCAGTTTGGCGAAATTTATGAGGATAATCTTGAAATGTTGCTGCTTGCAGCAATAATATAATAAAAAATGCCTGTAAAACAGGCATTTTTTATTGGGGGGATGGTTGAAATGCGGCGAATTTTGTGATATAATAAAATAAGTATAACTTTTTTAAAGGACAAGCTTATGGAAATAATTGATTCACATGCTCATATATACGAACGCCTTTGCGGATACGGTCCGCGCGGAGAGGCAAGGGCAATTGGCGGCGGAATGGTTGAATGGGCAACCGGGCAAAAGGACCCGTTTTTAAAACCGGAACACGGCGAATATGGATTTTGCCCCGAAAAACTGCTTGAGCTTATGGATGAATCAGGGGTATCGCGTGCGGTTTTACTTCAGGCGTCAAACTACGGATTTCAGAATAGCTATACAGCGGAGGCTGTGAAAAAATATCCGGATCGCTTTACAGGTGCCGGCACGTTTGACCCGTATGCCGTGCGTGCGCAGGAGATTTTTGATAACCTTACCGGAAACTACGGGTTTAAAATACTTAAATTTGAAATAAGCGAGTTTTATGCCATTACGGGCTATCATCCGCATTTCAAAGTAAACGGACCCGAACTTGAACCGTTTTTACAACAGGCAAATGACCTTGGGATGACGGTTGTTTTCGATACGGGTACAATGGGCACAAAAGGCTTTCAGCCTAAGGAAATTGCCGAAGTGGCAGAAAGGTATAAAAACTTAACCGTGGTTATTGCACATATGCTTTTCCCGTCGGTAAAAGGCGATAATGACGAAAGACTTGAAATAATAAAAGAACTTGGCAAACTTGAAAATATATGTTTTGACACTGCGCAGCTTCAAGCAAAAGAGGGTACTGCAAAGCTGGAGTATATCCGAAAGGTTATGGACATAGTCGGATCAGAAAGAATTGCGTGGGGGTCGGACTGTCCCGGAGTGTTTATGAACTACACATACAGTGAATTAATTGATTATATTTGCAAATCAGGGTTCTTTACTGATAGGGAAACAGAAAATATAATGGCAAAAACAGCACACCGCATTTATAAAATTGCGGACTGAAAAGAGGAATAAATATGGTAGAAAAAATAGGAAAACTTAAAAAAGAAAAAAACGCAGTTATTTTAGCACATTTTTATCAGCCGGACGAAATTCAGGCAATTGCCGATTTTGTTGGCGATTCACTTGATTTAAGTCGTAAAGCCGCTGCTTGCGATGCAGATATTATAATTTTCTGCGGCGTTCATTTTATGGCAGGCAGCGCAAAAATCCTTTCGCCCGATAAAACGGTTATGATACCCGAAAAAAGTGCAGGCTGCCCGATGGCAGATATGGTTACTGCGGAAGATATAAAAGCACTTCGGAAAGAACATCCGGATGCCGCAGTTGTTGCATATGTTAACTCAAGTGTTGAGGTTAAAGCCGAATGCGATATTTGCTGTACCTCATCAAATGCAATAAAAATTGTAAATTCTTTGCCGAATGACGAAATTGTTTTTGTTCCCGATAAAAATCTTGGCAGCTATGTGGCGCAGTTTACCGATAAAAAAGTAATTCTGTTCAGCGGATACTGTCCTGTTCACGACAGAATTACACTGGAAGATGTTGAAAAAGCAAGAGCGGCTTATCCGGGCGTAGAAATTCTTGTGCATCCGGAATGTCCGGCAGAGGTTGTTGCGGCGGCAGATTTTGCAGGCAGCACAGCGCAGATTATTGATTATGCAACTGCTTCGGATAAAAAGGAATTTATAATCGGTACGGAAAGAGGCGTTCTTTATCCGCTTGAAAAGAAAAATCCCGATAAAAAGTTTTATATGCTTGCGGAAAACTTTACCTGCGGCGGCATGAAAAAGACAAAGCTTTCCGATATTCTCGAATGCCTTGAAACCAGTAAAAACGAAATTATAATAGATGAAGAAATAAGAAAAAAGGCAGAAAAAAGCCTTATCAGAATGCTTGAAGTTAAATAGGAAGTGGTAATGTGAGAGAATATGCTTTTGGCGGCAGCCTTGACGAGCTTGATGTTATAAACTATGACGTAATTATTGCAGGAATGGGCATTGCAGGCCTTTATGCCGCACTTAACCTTGATGAAAGACTTTCCTGTGCGCTTATCAATAAAGCAGGAGAGGACAGCTGCAACTCGGTTTATGCTCAGGGTGGCGTTGCGGCGGTAACTCAGGAAACTGATACCTGGCAGTCTCATTTTGAAGATACGCTTACAGCAGGTGCAGGAATGTGTGACGAAAAGGCGGTTGAGGTACTTGTTAAAGAAGGTCCGTCTGATATTGCAAAGCTTATGGAGCTTGGCGTTCCGTTTGACAGAGATGAAAACGGCAACCTTTCCATAACAACCGAGGGTGCACATAAATGCAAGAGAATACTCCACTGCGGCGGCGATGCAACGGGTCTGCATATAACTGAAACGCTTGTTGCAAGAGCGAAAGAACGTGAAAATACCACAATTTACAATAATACAATGATTATTGATATTCTGACAAACGAAGAAGGAAAGGTGAGCGGCGTTATTGCAAAAACAGGTAAAAAATACGTGATTCTCCGTTCGTCTTATGTAATAATTGCATCGGGCGGTATCGGCAGAGTGTACCGTAACAGTACAAATGCAAGCACCGCAACGGGCGACGGTATTGCCGCGGCATACCGTGCAGGAGCTTACCTAACCAACATGGAATTTGTGCAGTTTCATCCGACGGCACTTATTCATCCCGATAAAAATATGCGTCATTTCCTTATATCGGAAGCGCTTCGCGGCGAAGGTGCAATTCTCCGCAACAGAAAAAGTGAACCTATTATGGAAGGTGCTCACCCGATGAAAGACCTTGCGCCAAGAGACATTGTTGCAAGGGCAATCGTAAGTGAAATGCGAAAACATGACGTGCCTAACGTATATCTTGATATAACGGCAAAACCAAGGGATTTTCTTAAGAAAAGATTCCCGAGTATATATAAAGAATGTATGAGCAGGGGTATTGACATTGCGGTTAATTGGATTCCCGTTGTGCCTGTTCAGCATTATTTCATGGGCGGAATAAAGACAGATACAAATGCCAGAACAAATATCGAGGGGCTTTATGCATGCGGCGAATCGGCGTGCACAGGTGTACACGGTGCAAACCGTCTTGCAAGCAACTCGCTTCTTGAATGTCTTGTGTTTGGACGCCACGCGGCAGAAGATATCAATGCAAGCTTTGCAGGCGGCAAACGTAAAAACGAACTGCTTTGCGATAACACGAAACGCAGCGTTGATATTGATTTTGAAACCTGCCGCTCAACAATATGCTATACAATGACTAAAAAAGGCGGTATCATAAGAACCGAAACAGAAATGGCGGAAGCAATTGAGCTTGTCGGCGATTCTGCAAATATGCTTAAGTCCGCACAGCTTACAGAAATTGAAGAATATGAAACGCTCAATATTGCGCAGGTAGGTCTTGAAATTCTGCGCGGTGCAATGGCACGTAAAAAATCTGTTGGTGCTCATTACAGAAGCGACAGTATTTAAGAAGTATTCTTAAGGAGGATTATTATGACAGATCTTTTCATGATTGATGATATTATAAAAACCGCACTCCGTGAGGATGTGGGAACAGGGGATATAACAACAAATTCCACCATTCCTGCGGATAAGAAAATAAGCGGAAAATTTATTGCAAAGGAAAGCGGCGTTGTTTGCGGACTTCCTGTTGTAGAACGTGTTTTTGCTATTGTAGACAGTGAAATCAAGCTGTCCTGCAATGTAGCCGACGGCGACTTTGTGGAAAAAGGCGACATTATTGCCGAGGTTTCGGGACCTGCACGTTCAATTCTTACGGGTGAAAGGGTTTCTCTTAATTTTCTGCAGCTTATGTCGGGAATTGCAACAAGAACAAACACTTGCGTAAAACAGGTGGAAGGAACATAAGCGATGATAACCGATACAAGAAAAACAACACCGGGACTTCGGGTGCTTGAAAAATATGCTGTAAAGGCAGGCGGCGGTCATAACCACCGTTATAACCTTGCTGACGGCGTGCTTCTTAAAGATAATCATATTGCGGCGGCAGGCGGCATTACGGCGGCTGTTGCGGCGGCAAGAGGAAATATCCCTCATACACTCAAAATTGAGGTTGAGGTTGAAAACATGCAGATGATTGAAGAAGCGGTTGCCTGCGGCGCGGATATTATCATGCTTGATAATATGAGCGTGGAAGAAATGGCAAAGGCCGTTGAATATATTGACGGACGTGCACTTGTTGAAGCGTCGGGCAATATGGGAGACCGCGACCTTATGGAAGTGGCAAAAACCGGCGTTGATATAATTTCAATCGGCGCATTAACACATACAATAAAGGCTATGGACATAAGCTTACGATTTAAAGTTTGATAAATATAAAAGAAAAGGAGTAGCAGTTGCTACTCCTTTTTTTATTGTTTATTAATATCCAACTTTTTCCCAGCATTCAAACGGTGCTGCAAGTTCTTCACTGATATAAACCTGAGTTTTCTTTGTCTGGAGCATTGAGCTCGGGAGATACGGAGTAACAGGTCCGTGTGTGCAAAGACGGCTTGTCATTCTCTGCCATGAAGAGAAAGTACCGCAGGTTGCAAGTGCGTGAACTTCAATTCTTTCTTTAGCACGCATTACATCAAGAGGTCCGATTGTTGCTGCACACGGCGGAACATTAGCGATATCACCGGACTGACCGAATGTACCGTTAAGAGAGTTCTGCATAATTGTCATCGGATGAAGTTTAACAATCTGTGCAGGCTGATTGAGCCATTCTTCAATGTCGCCGCTGCCAATGAATTCAGGAATCGGGTCAACAAATGCCATATGACCTGCCCAGCCCGGAGATGTTGATGCAATATCAGCACCTGTACCTTCTGTGATATCATCGATTATTTTGGAATAATCCTTGATGTTTGCATTTGTCGGGAAGTGTACATTTTCCATAGGCATACGGAGCTTTTCGTCAATCTGATAGTAGAGGTATTTGATCATGGAATGAGCAAAACCAGCTTCGTATGTAATAGGAGCGATGTTACCGTTTTCATCAGCCCATTCATCTTCTGCTACAAGGTGAACCTTGCTACAATCAATACCGAA
>JAFVVU010000109.1 GCA_017502065.1 Clostridia bacterium
CACAAAAAGCTCAAAAAAATAGGTGGTCCCAGGGATTTCGATGATATACGAATGTGGTATGATGAAGATTACTTGTACATCAAATCGGAAAATATCCGAGAAATTCTTAATAGGCAACGAAGAAAGATGACTTTCAGCAAAATTATAAAAGTTGTTCTGGCTGAAAACGGACTAATAAAAACTTATATAAAGAATGATGGTAAGCCGGAATATTCTGTACATATTCAAAAGAATCTGTACGAGGGAGAAAAAAATAAAACCAAAGCCAGATTTGTGGCCTTCAGCAGAGAAAAATGCAGGTGTTTTCGTCTGTTTGAGAATATCGAAAGCGTAATACTTAATAGATGTCAAATAGATGTCAAAACGAAGGAAAAAGAAGAAAAAAATTAAAGCAAAAAAATAAATAAGCCTTGAAACTCGCTTGTTTCAAGGCTTTTCTTTTGGTACGCCATCGGGGACTCGAACCCCGGACACCCTGATTAAGAGTCAGGTGCTCTACCAGCTGAGCTAATAGCGCTTATAAATTGGCTTGTAGTGCGGCTTTCGGGGTGCAGTGCCTATGATTTTTAACAAGCTGACACCCTGATTATGTTTTTACAACGTTTAATATTATACCACGTTTTTTTCCTTTTGTAAATACTTTTTTTATTTTTCTTTTACAAATTCCATAATATCTTCAATTTGGCAATCAAGAGCCTCGCAAAGCTTATTGAGTGTTTTTGTTTCTATATTTTCATTTGCTTTTAAGCGGCGCACGGTTTTACTGTCTATTCCGCATTTTTCGCGAAGTGTATAAGTTGAAAACCCCTTGCTTTTCATCGTTTCCCAAAGCTTGTTAAAAACTATCATGGCATAAACCTCCTTGACAATTTATATTATGGGGGTTATAATCTAAAATATTAAGGGGATATAATCCCCATATGAGGAGAAGCGTTATGAAAAGTTGTACTTTTTTTTGGGCACAGATATGTAGGGGATGACATAAGCAAGATTTTATATAATACAATAGCTGAGTTGATAGAAAATAAAAATGTTACAAATTTTTATGTTGGAAATCAAGGCGCATTTGACATTATGGTAGCAAAGGTTCTTAAAAGTTTAAAAAACAAGCATTGCTATATTTCCTATACGATTGTTTTGGCATATTTGCCGAAACAAGACGGAAATAGAGATTTTTTAAATACAATATATCCGGAGGGGCTTGAGGAAGTTCCGCCAAAATTTGCTATTATTAAACGGAACGACTGGATGATTGAAAAGTCGGATTTTGTTGTGGTTTATGTGAAAGACGTGTGTGGGGGAGCGGCAAAGTTTAAAGAAGTTGCGGAGGAAAAAGGGGAAAAAGTAATTAATATTGCTGAGAAAATAAAGCAAAGATAAATCAAACTTTTGTCTTGACAAGCGGAAATGAATGGAGTATAATACTAATATATAAGGAATAAATCAAAAAGGACGGGGTTATAAAATGTTATTTATGATATTACTTGGAGTTATAGGTCTTGCAGGCGGTCTGTACATTCTTTTCTCAGGCCAGGCTCTTCTTGGAATTTGTTTGTCACTTCTTTTTGCAACACTCGGTGTTGAAATCGGCGCTACTATCGATGAGGCAATTGTTGAAAGCAAACTCAGAAAAATGAATAAAAAAGCTCAGTAATTACATAAAAATTAAAGGGTATCCGAAAGGATGCCCTTTTTGTATTTAGAACCACATCAAAAAAGCCTCCCAATCGGGAGGCTTTTTCATATGTTCATCAGATTAATGATTCGTAAAGTTTTGTGATATCTTCAACGCTTGTTTCTTTCGGGTTACCCGGACGGCAAGCATCGTCATATGCAGACTGCGCAAGGAATGCGATATCTTCTTTTTTCACGATATCTTTAAGGTCAGCAGGAATACCGATGTCGCTTGAAAGCTTTTTAACTGCATCAATTGCGGCTTTTCTGTATTCGTCCTGAGACATTTTTTCAGTGCCTTCAACGCCCATTGCCTGTGCGATGTATTTATATTTATCGCCCGTAGCTTCTGCATTATATTCCATAACAGTCGGGAGGATGATTGCGTTTGCAATACCGTGCGGTGTATCATAAAGAGCGCCGAGCGGATGTGCCATTGAATGAACAATTCCAAGACCTACGTTTGAGAATCCCATACCTGCAACATACTGACCGAGTGCCATTCCTTCTCTGCCTTCGGGAGTGTTGTCAACTGCAGCACGGAGGCTTCTTGCAATGATTTCAATTGCTTTTAAGTGGAACATATCGGAAAGCTCCCATGCGCCTGCTGTGATATATCCTTCGATTGCATGAGTAAGTGCATCCATACCTGTTGCGGCTGTAAGACCTTTCGGCATAGAGCTCATCATATCCGGGTCAACAAAAGCAACAACGGGGATGTCGTGAGGGTCAACACAAACCATTTTGCGATTCTTTTCAGCGTCGGTTATAACATAGTTGATTGTAACTTCGGCTGCTGTACCTGCAGTTGTGGGAACTGCGAAAATCGGTACACATTTATTTTTTGTATCTGCAACACCTTCAAGGCTTCTTACATCAGCAAATTCCGGGTTGTTGATTATGATACCGACAGCTTTTGCTGTGTCCATTGAAGAACCGCCGCCGATTGCAACAAGATAATCTGCGCCTGCCGCTTTAAATGCTGCAACCCCTGCCTGAACGTTTTCAATTGTCGGGTTAGGTTTGATTTCGGAAAATACGTCGTAGGAAAGACCTGCACCTTCAAGCACATCAAGAACTTTTTTTGAAATTCCAAGCTTGATAAGGTCCGGGTCGGAACAAACAAGAGCTTTTTTAAATCCTCTTGCTTTTGCTTCTGTTGCAATTGCATCAATTGCACCTGCGCCGTGATAAGATGTTTCGTTTAAGATAAATCTGTTTGCCATTTTTAATTTCCTCCTTAAAGAGTAATTTTGTATGTTAACACCTTTATAATATCACTTTGTTAATTTTTTGTCAATACATTTTTTGGAAAAATTTTGAATATACAAAAGGAACGGATTGATGAGTCTGAGGGTGGGAGAAAATAGCGCAGAATGGACAAGCTGAATCCCGAAGCTGTACACAGGCACTGCGAGAGGTGAAGATTGTCCATAGTGTAAAGCGATTAAATAAAAAAAGGAGTTGCATAGAGCAACTCCTTTCATAATTAATTCAGTTAAACATACAAAGCAAATGCTTTTTTATCTTAACTTCGATTTGCACGATCTGTGCATTTTATCACAGCCGTTAAGATTATTTTATTGCGTTCAGCATCATATACTGGATTTTCCATTCGCCCGAAATTTTAAGACGGATTGGCTCGTCGTCATCTTCTTTTACAAGGGGGAGAAGAATTCCTTCGTATTCGCCCTTTGCAATATATTTTTTCACGCGTCGTCCGCCTTCGGCATCAAGTGAAATTGTACTGTCATCACCCGATACAACAAGAATTTCGTACTGTCCGCGTGGGGCTTCAATTATAAACTCCGCGTTGCCCCTGCCGCAAACAAAATCACGGCGGAGCGGGTCGGGTGCGTTGGTAGTTTCAAACTGCAAAGCCGATGCATCCGTAAATCCGTAGCCCTGCACAGCAGTAAATACCGCGTTTTCGTTACCTATACAGAAGAACGACATATTATCCTCGCATATTTCTTCTGCCGCAAATGTCTGTCGCGGGAAACATTCGGCATAATGTTTGCCGTCTTCGTTTGTGAAATCAAATTTATACACCGTGCGGTTTGCCATACGGATATTGGCAAGATACCAGTCGCGCATAAATGCGTCTACGGACTTGCGGTATCTTGCTTCGGCGTCCTCGCCGAGATAAATATTTCGTTTTGTATATGCAAGATGTGAAAGCACATCTTCCGAATAATTTTCTTCGGGTTTTGCGGTGCAAACATTGGCTTTTCCGGCAATTATATATGTTTTGCCCGATTCGGTATCAAACGAAATCACGCCGTTTTCGTATGCGAAATCCACGGCTTTTCCGCTGCAGAACACTTTAAGGTCGTCTGTCATAAACGGTGATGCAACAACTGCCCTGTTGTCCTTTTTGCTTGTGATTTCAATAAAATCAAGCTTTCTGTCCGTAAGTGATGCACTTATTTCAAATGCACCTTTGCACAGCATTTTATCAAAACGGACGGTATTCCACGCATCATATTTTGCGAATCTATCCTGATACTCACCAAAAGCATATCCGTGACGGAGCATACGTTCTAATTCAGGGTCGCCGTCGGGAAGTGCGGGGAACACACGGATAATTCCGCCGTGTGACTGAAGCAGCATTTCATTGAATGCCGCAAGCATTTCGCCCGTAAATTCCATCATGCACGGATAGTAGAGCGGCTGACGGAAGATAAGACAATAATTCATAAACCTGTCGGTAGCCTCGGCGGTAAGTCCGTTTGAACGGAGCATATGGTCAATTCCGCGTTCGTATAGCATACGAAGTGCTGTCTGTCCGCGTCCGAGACGTGCCGCAGCCACAGAAATCCAGCTGCCGCCGAAAATACCGATTTCCGTTCGGTCTTCAAGATAATCCACCGTATTTGAAAAAATTTGTTTCATTTTTTCATCGGTATACGGGTCGATTTCGTCAATCGGGAACAGGGGCATCAGCATAGACGGGTGGCGAATCCACATATTATCGGGTGCGTCGGGAGAATCAATAAGGTGCACGCCGTACATGCCGTCACCACTTACGGGATACGGCGCCATATTATTCATAATTTCACGGCATTTGTCGGCACATTCAAAATCCTTGCCCAGAATCTGCGCCGCTTCAAGCGTGAATTTAAACAGATATTTCACACACGACACCGTAATTATACTGTCGTGACACGTTGGGCCCTGTTCAGGTGAATAATCGGGATATATGCTGTAATAACCGAGTTTTTCGTTGTATTTAAATTTATCGCAGAAAAATTTGCAAAGCTCGGCAAACAGGGGGAATGCATCTTTTTCAAGATATTCTTTATCAAGGGTATATTCATACAAAAACCACAGATACTGTGCGCACCACGGCCAGCAGGAATAGTAGATGTGATGCGGATAATCGCCCGAAATACCGGGAGAATTATGTACGTCTTTTGCATGGTGGCGCGAAAGGTTGATATAGGATAAAAGTCCGTCGGAAAACACCTTTGCAAGATGCAGACGGTTAGAAGAAAATACGCCTGCAAAAGCCGCCTGAATATTAACGTCCCAATACCATTTGCTACCCCACAGATTCGGGCTTTTCACATCCCAAAGTCCGTTAAGTCCGCAGGCGTGATGCTTCATTATACCGCCTTCGCCGCTGCAACAGTCGAGTGCATACTGATTAACGTAATATACGTGTTCAATAAACTTATCGGGTACGGAAATTACGCATTTGGCGAAAAATTCATCCCAATAGGATTTATGTTCGCTGTATAATTCATCAAGGTTATATTTATCCATTACGGATATGCCGTCCGACGCCGGATTTTTATAATTCCAATCGGTGAAAATGCCTGTCATTACAGTAAATTCCGCATCGGCATTTTCAATTGCAATTTCGCATGCGGAATCCTTTTGGATAAGATGTCCTTCCGCACCGATAAGACGGATTACACCCGAAAAAACAAATGTTTTTGCGTTCTCGTCTGCCTTTGCATTTGTGTATGCGGTTGAATCCACATCGGGAAGAAGATGGTGACAGGTATATACAAAAGTAGATTTATCCGGTTGTGTAAACGACACTTCCGGATGAAGCTCATCACGGCGGTAGGGGATTTCAACCTCAAATGACGGGACAAGTCCCGCGCCCGATTGCGATATGCGGTTTATCACACAGTCGCGGCGTGCAATTATTGTGTCTACACATACCTTCTTACTGTCGTTTTCAAGGGTAAGTCTGGAAACTGCATCTTCAACATAAAGTGCAAGCGTATGCTTTGCATTTTCTATATCAAAATTAAACTTGAAATTACCTGTTTTGGGATAGCTTCTTGCAGCTTTATCTCTGCCGAAACGCCCTTCCTTGAATACGTCTTCCTTGCGGCTGCCGTGCTTCACATAAGGCTCATTGCCTATGGGCAAATTTGCATCCGCACGCGCGGTTATTTCAGCCAGCTTCCTGCCCGGATTTTTCTCCTCCGGCATAGCGGCAAGAATATCTTCAGGCAGCACGTTTTTGCCGATGTTGTAATAAATCTCATAATGATTGAGCGGCATATTGAGCGTGCCTTTTTCAAAATAAAGCATTGCGCCTAAAACGCCGTTGCCAAGCGGCAGAGCGTTATCCCAATGATTATCTGTATTTTTAAATATAACCGAATGTTTCATCTTGTATCTCCTCAAAAAGAATTGTCAAGTTCAATTATATACATAAAAAGATAAAAGTCAATAGAATCGTACGATTGTTATGTTTTAAGGGAAAATTATTATACTAAACAACCGGTGGCTGAGAGAAAATGATGCCAAAACGGACAAACTGAAGGCGTTAGCCCTTGCCCGAAGGCGTACATCGGTACGTCGAGGGGTGAAGTTTGTCCGTAGTGTAAAGCTATTAAATTAAAAAAGGAGTTGCTTTGAGGCAACTCCTTTCATTATTCGTCAGACAAATCAATAAAGCGATTATTTTTTATTAACTTCGCTTTACATGGTTAAGCGCATTTTATCACAGCCTGGTTATTTAATTGTAGCTCTGATTGTATCAGCAATACCTTCGGGTGACATTCCGTACTGCTCACGAATCCATTCCTGATGACCGATGAGAGATACGTTAACATCGGGAAGTGCAATACGTTTGAACACCTTCGGAGAAAGCATTTCGTCGCAGATAACTTCGGAAACTGCGCTTCCG
>JAFVVU010000110.1 GCA_017502065.1 Clostridia bacterium
ATAGGACAGTTATCCTTCAGCATAACCTCTACCCCACCGTCTTTTTCTTCAAAGCCGGTTACAGCATGCCCAAACAAAAGCTTGACACCATGTCTGCGAAGTTCGTTATGAATAAATGAAGCCATATCCGAATCAAAAGGATTCATAAGCTGCTTGCCATTCGGAACGATTGTAACGTCCATACCGAGTTCCTTCAGATTCTCTGCAAGCTCCAGACTGATAAAACCTCCGCCGGCAAGAACAGCAGAATGCGGATGGTTCTTGTTGATATAATCTTTGATTCTAAAGGTATCTTCAACCGTCCTTAACGTAAAGACATTCTTTATGCCCACTCCCGGCATATCCGGCTGCGTCGGCTTCGCTCCGGGCGAAAGGATAAGTTTATCGTAGCTTTCTTCAAACTCAGCGTCTGTATCAAGATTTCTGACAGTTACCGTCTTCCTCTCGGGATGAATGGCAGTAACCTCATGTCTCACTTTCATACTCACGCGGAAACGTTTGTAAAAACTCTCCGGTGTTTGCAAAGTAAGCTCATCCGGGTCCGTTATGATGTCGCCTATATAATACGGCAGCCCACAGTTGGCATAGGAAACAAAACCGGAACGTTCAAATACAACGATCTCTGCTTGTTCATCAAGTCTTCGTATACGTGCTGCTGCGGTTGCTCCGCCTGCAACACCGCCAACTATTACAACTTTCATTTTTTATCTCCAAAATATTATTTGTGACAGTTATGTTTGCCGCAGCCATGATCACCGCAGGTATGTCCTTCACCGTGGTGATGCTCGTGATGATCACATTTTGCATCGGGATCATAACGGAGCTCACCGGACACAAATGCTTCTGCCGCTTTGTCTGCATCACCGCAAACACCGCCATAAAGCTTGATACCTGCCTGTGCAAGAGCCATTTGTGCTCCCCCACCGATTCCTCCGCAAATAAGAACATCTACACCAAGGGAACTTAACATTCCTGCAAGAGCACCGTGTCCACTACCGTTTGTTTTAACTACTTCGGAATTGTGAATTCTTCCGTCCTGAACATCATAAATCTTAAACTGCTCGGTATGTCCGAAATGCTGAAAGATTTGTCCGTTTTCATAGGTTACTGCAATTTTCATTTTGAGATCTCCTTTGCTGGATTGGTATTTAAGGATTTAAGCGATTTTCTGAACTGAATCGTAAAGAGTATCGCTGTAAAGGTGACTGCAATTACATCGGCAACCGGCTCTGCGGAATATACACCGATCGTCTTATTTTCTATCAGCTGCGGCATCAGATAAATCAGCGGCAGCAAAAGAACGAATTTACGCACAATGGCAACAATAATGGAGCAAGGCGCATTACCGGTTGATACAAAGGTCATCTGACAGGCAATCTGGATACCGAAAATCCCAAGAACAGCACAATAGATTCTGAGCGCCTTTGAAGTAAATTCGATCAGCTCTGCATCCGGTGTAAAGATTCCAGCAAATATGCCCGGGAATGCCATGATAATCGCCCAAATCGTGAGGGAATATATAAAACAAGTAGTGAGTAAAAGCCTGAATGTCTTTTTGACTCGTTCTGTATTCTTTGCACCGAAGTTATAACTGGAAATTGGCTGCGCCCCCTGAGCGATACCTTGCATCGGGAGCATCGCAAACTGCATAACGCTGGTAAGAATAGTCATCGCACCGACAGCTATATCGCCTCCGTACTTTAACAGAGAAGCGTTGAAGCACACCGAAATTACGCTTTCACTGCTTTGCATAATGAAAGCGGACAGACCCAGTGCAACACATGGGAAAACAAGCTTGCCGTCTATTTTCATATACTTTGTCTGCAGTCTCAGATAAGTCTTCTTACCCAAAAGAAACAACAGAACCCATGCACACGAAATTGCCTGCGATATTATTGTTGCCCAAGCTGCACCGCGTACCCCCAGTTTGAAACCGAAAATAAATATCGGGTCAAGGATAATGTTGCTGACAGCACCGATCAACACCGTCATCATTCCTATTTTTGCAAAGCCCTGGGCTGTAATAAATGCACCCATACCGAGAGTCAGCTGTACAAATACGGTACCGATGGCATACACACTCATATAAGATGAAGCATAATCGATAGTATTCTCGCTGGCACCGAACATCAGGAGAAGATCCCTGTTCCAAATCAGAAGAACGACCGTCAGAATAGCTGATATCATCAGCTGAAGAGAAAAACATCCTCCCAGAATCTTTTCAGCGGATTCCTTATCATTCTTCCCCATGTATATGGATGCCTTTGGTGCGCCCCCAGAAGCGATAAGCGCCGCGAATGCTGAAATGATCATAATGATCGGCATACAAACACCGACACCGGTCAGAGCAAGGCTTCCGTCCCCGGGCATATGACCGATATAAATACGGTCTACGATATTATAAAGCATATTGATAAGCTGAGCTACCACTGTTGGTACCGCCAGCTTAAACAGCAGTTTACCTATCGGAGCTGTGCCGAGCATCTCTTTTTTATCATTCATAAGCATCCTCGTTGTTAACCGGAATCTTTCTTTGAATGGATTCCATCTTCCTGTCAAGTATTGCGGCCGCTTCCGCACATTCCTTTAATTCACGGTCTATTTCTTCAGAAATTTCAATATCTTTTTTATAACGGAATTTGTGTTCCAAACTCGCCCACCAATCCATTGATATGGTTCTGAGCTGTACTTCAACCTTCATCATTTTCTTTTCATCATGAAGAAAGATGGGAATTTCGACAATGAGATGCAGACTGCGATATCCGTTC
>JAFVVU010000111.1 GCA_017502065.1 Clostridia bacterium
TTGCGCAGCAATCCGAAAAACTCTTGCATCAATCTATGATGAAAAAACTGCCGATGAAATCAGAATTCTTTACGGCGGCAGTATGAATGCAAAAAATGCTGAAGGTCTTCTCTCCATGTCTGACATCGATGGCGGACTTATCGGCGGTGCAAGCTTAAAAGAAGAAGATTTTTCAACCATTATTAACTTTGCATAGAATTGAGGTTACACAATGTCAAAAAAACCATTATGCTTAATGATTCTTGACGGTTACGGAATTGCTCCGGCTGATAAAAAGAATGCTATCCATATTGCCGAAACTCCGGTAATGGACAAGCTTATGAAAGAATACCCGAACACAATGCTCAGCGCAAGCGGAATGGACGTTGGTCTTCCCGACGGACAGATGGGCAACTCCGAGGTTGGACATACCAATATCGGTGCCGGAAGAATTGTTTATCAGGAACTTACAAGAATTACAAAATCAATTAATGATAAAGATTTCTTTGAAAATGAAACTTTGATTGCAGCTATGAATAACTGCATTACAAATTCTTCAAAGCTCCACCTTGCAGGGCTTCTTTCCGACGGTGGTGTTCATAGCCATAACACTCATTTATATGCTCTTGTTGAAATGGCAAAACTCAAAGGAATAAAAGAAGTTTATGTACACTGTTTCCTTGACGGACGTGACGTTCCTCCGAATTCCGGAATTGATTTTGTAAAGCAGCTTCAGGCAAAGCTTGACGAAATCGGCACAGGTAAAATTGCTACTGTTATGGGCCGTTATTATGCAATGGACCGCGACAACAGATGGGAACGTGTTGAAAAAGCATATAATGCAATGGCTCTCGGCGAAGGAAAATGCGCTGATGATGCCGCAGAAGCTGTAAACCTCTCCTATTCCGAAGAAATTTACGATGAGTTTGTTGAACCGACTGTAGTAACAAAAGGTGCAACAGTTGACGGAAATGACAGTGTTGTATTCTTCAACTTCCGTCCTGACCGCGCAAGAGAAATCACAAGATGTTTTGTTGATGATGAATTCTCCGGTTTTGAACGTAAAAAATACAGCAAAGTATACTATGTATGTATGACACAGTATGATGCAACAATGCCAAATGTTGAAGTTGCATTCAAACCACAGACTCTCAATAATACACTTGGTGAAATCTTAAGCAACAAAGGGTTATCACAGCTCAGAATTGCTGAAACAGAAAAATACGCGCACGTTACTTTCTTCTTTAACGGCGGCGTTGAACAGGTATATGACGGCGAAGACAGGGCTCTTATTAACTCCCCTAAAGTAGCTACATATGACTTAAAACCGGAAATGAGTGCATATGAAGTTACAGATGAAGTTCTTAAAAGAATTGCAAGCGATAAATACGATGTAATTATCCTTAATTTCGCCAACTGTGATATGGTTGGTCATACAGGAGTTATGGAAGCGGCTGTAAAAGCTGTTGAAGCGGTTGATTCATGTGTTGGTAAGGTTGTTAATGCAATTAACGAAAAAGGCGGTATAACACTTATTACTGCCGACCACGGAAATGCTGACTGCATGATTGATACAGACGGTGGCCCGTTTACCGCACATACAACAAATAAAGTTCCGTTTATTGTAATCGGCAAAGATTGCAAACTTACTTCCGGTAAACTTGCCGACATTGCGCCGACAATGCTTGATATTTTAGGCATTGAAATTCCTGAAGAAATAACAGGAAAAAGTTTAATTGTTCAATAATCCCTTAAGGGAAAAATATATGAAAATCTGAAAGGAGATAAACTCAAATGAAACAGTTTATTGAAATTATCGATGTTGTTGCTCGTGAGATTCTTGACTCTCGCGGTAACCCCACAGTTGAAGTTGAAGTTTACACAGATGACGGTTTTGTAGGCCGCGCTTCCGTACCTTCAGGCGCATCTACAGGTGCTTTTGAAGCTGTTGAACTTCGCGACGGTTCAGACAGATACTTAGGAAGAGGCGTTCAGGATGCTGTTGACAATGTTAACAACATTATTGCTGAAGAAGTAATCGGTATGAACGTTCTTGACCAGGTTGCTATCGACAGAGCTATGATTGCTCTTGATGGTACTCCTAACAAAGGTAAACTCGGCGCTAACGCTATCCTCGGCGTATCTCTTGCTTGTGCAAAAGCAGCTGCTGAAGCTCTTGGCGTAAGTCTTTATAACTACATTGGCGGTGCCAATGCTAAAACTCTTCCTGTTCCGATGATGAACATCATCAACGGCGGTAAACATGCTGATAACAGTGTTAACATTCAGGAATTCATGATTATGCCGGTTGGTGCTACATCCTTCAAACAGGCTCTCCAGTGGTGTGCTGAAGTATTCCACAACCTCAAATCCGTATTAAAAGGAAAAGGTTACAGCACAGCTGTTGGTGACGAAGGTGGTTTCGCTCCTAACTTAAAGAGCGACGAAGAAGCTATTCAGGTTATTCTTGAAGCTGTTGAAAAAGCTGGTTTCAAACCGGGTGCAGATTTCAGAATTGCTATTGATGCTGCCGCTACAGAAATGTTTGAAGAAGCTAAGAAAATCGGTAAAGACGGTTACTACTTCTGGAAAACAGATATCTTCAAAACAAGAGACGAAATGGTTGCATTCTGGGCAGACCTTGCCGAAAAATACCCGATCATCTCTCTTGAAGATGGTGTTGCTGAAGAAGACTGGGATGGTTGGAAAATCCTCACAGACAAACTTGGTAACAAAATTCAGCTCGTTGGTGACGACCTCTTCGTTACAAACACTGAAAGACTTAAAAAAGGTATTGACCTTGGCGTAAGTAACTCTATCCTCATTAAAGTTAACCAGATCGGTACTTTAACAGAAACTCTTGAAGCTATTGAAATGGCTAACAGAGCTGGATACACAGCTGTTACATCACACAGAAGCGGTGAAACTGAAGACGCTACAATTGCTGACATCGCAGTTGCTACAAACTCCGGTCAGATTAAAACAGGTGCTCCTTCAAGAACAGACCGTGTTGCAAAATACAATCAGCTTCTCAGAA
This sequence comes from Clostridia bacterium, assembly GCA_017502065.1. GTDB lineage: Bacteria > Bacillota > Clostridia > RUG12999 > RUG12999 > RGIG4103. The sequence goes on from JAFVVU010000111.1 coordinate 3,017, forward strand.
TTGAAGAAGAACTTGATGAAATTGCATACTATCCGGGAATCAACGCTTGGTTCAACCTCAAAAACAAATAATAAAAATTAAGTTTTTAAGCGCAGCAAAAATGCTGCGCTTTTTTTGTTTACTTTTTTCCACAAATATGAAAAAAGTTCTTGTACCTTGATTAAAAATATGATATAATAGATTATGTATAATTTTATTTAAAGGTGGATAAACAACATTGAATAAAAAACGCCCTGAACTTCTTGCTCCGGTTAACTTAAATACTCTTGAAGCAGCGGTTATTAACGGTGCCGACGCGGTATACCTTGGCGGTAATATGTTCAGTGCAAGAAAATCCGCAAAAAACTTTGATATAAACGAATTAGAGTATGCTGTAGACTATTGTCACCTACACAATACAAAAGTTTATCTGACTGTTAACACCCTCATATCTGATGATGAAATAAAAGGGTTTTATGATTTTGTTTTTGACGCAGCAACTCTTGGTGTTGATGCATTTATTGTACAGGATATTGGTGCGGCAAGTTTAATTAAAACAACCATTCCGGATGTGCCTCTTCATGCAAGCACACAGATGACCGTCCATAATCTTGGCGGAGCACTTCCTGCAAAAGAATTCGGGTTTAAACGCGTTGTTCTGGCAAGAGAGCTTTCGGGTCAGGATATTGAACTTATTTCAAAGGAAAGCGGAATTGAAACCGAGGTTTTTGTTCATGGTGCACTTTGTGTATCATATTCCGGACAATGTCTTATGAGCAGCCTTATTGGTGGAAGAAGCGGAAACCGCGGTGCATGTGCACAGCCGTGCCGTCTCCCCTATAAATTATACAAAGACGATACTTTGGTTAAAAGCGGATATCTTCTTAATACAAAAGACCTTTCACTCGCCGGGAAAGTACCCGAACTTATCGCTTCTGGTGTATCTTCATTTAAAATTGAAGGTCGAATGAAAGATGAAA
>JAFVVU010000112.1 GCA_017502065.1 Clostridia bacterium
AATCCGCATAAAGTCAATGTTTTTTATAAAAAAAGCACCCGGCTTTAGCCGGGTATACTCATTATTCTTCATCAATATAGTTTGCATTAAGTTTTGAATAAACAATTTTCTGACTTTTGTAAAGTCCGAAATTGCCCGACATCATATAACTTATTGCACATGTTATGCCAAACAGTAATATCCCCTGTCCGCCAAACACTTCAATCCCAAGCAGAAGTGATGCAACCGGACAGTTAACAACACCGCAAAAGAGTGCAACAAACCCTATTGCCGCACCAATTACCGGATCAAGTCCTATCAGCGGCGCAAGTGCGCATCCGAAGGTTGAGCCCACAAAAAATGCAGGTACAATTTCGCCGCCTTTAAAGCCTGCCGCCAGCGTTACTGCCGTAAACGCTATTTTAAGCACAAAGGCTTCCGGTTTTGCAATTCCTGAAAATGCATTTGAAATTATGTTCATTCCGGCACCGTTATAATCGGTACCGATAAGCATTGTGGCTATTACTATAACTGCACTTCCGGCAATAGTACGGAGGTATATATTCGGCACCCATTTTTTTGCCGCTTTCTCCAGATGTTTTATCGCACTGCAAAAGCCAATTGCAACAAGTGCGCACAAAGTTGCAAGAAGAATGGTTTGTAGAACCACCGGCACGGAAAGTGTGTCTGGCAAGGTTATATCAAACCTTACAGGTACAACACCAAATCCAAGTGAAATCACATATGCCGCAATTGCTGATGCCACACACGGCAGAAGTGCCGCATAATGCATAACCCCTACCATCGATACTTCAAGTGCAAAGAATGCCGCCGCAAGTGGTGTGCCAAAAAGTGCCGCAAACACCGCGCTCATTCCGGCCATAACAATTATATGGATATCGCCTTTTTTCAGGCGCACTGCCTTACCAAGATTATATCCGATACTTCCTCCAAGCTGAAGTGCCGCACCTTCTCTTCCGGCTGAACCACCAAGCAAATGTGTTATCACCGTACTTACAAAGATAAGCGGTAACATAATAAGCGGTACTTTTTCTTTGCCGCTTACTGAATCAATAACACGGTTTGTATCAATCTTTCCCTGTGATTTGAAAAGTCTGTACATACCGGCAATCAAAAGTCCGCCAAACGGAAGCAGAAATATAATCCATATGTGTGCAGTTCGAAGTTCCGTTACATAGTCTACTGCTTTATGAAAAATACTGCCGACTATTCCGCCGGCAGCTCCAACTATTAACGATAACAATATCCATTTCAGAAATGTTTTTATGTACATTAATACGTTTTTTGTCAAATTAATTAGATCCCTTCGGGTTTTGTTTCGAGTTTAAGCGGAAAATCGCCGAGTTTGTTTACTTTGAAACCATTTTTCTTATATTCTTCATAATCAAACTCTTCAAGCTCGTCAATTGCAAGTTTATGGAATTCATAGAAGTTTTTCCACCATTCATAACCTGAACCGAGTTCTGCATTAAGATATGCATCAGCGATATCGCAGCCCATTGCAGGAGCAACATAAAATGCGCCCATTGCAAGAACGTTTACGCCGTTACCTGTGATTGCACGAAGTGCTGCAGGAACGCTTTCAACAACACCTGCATGTACATGTGGACATTTGCTTGCCGCAATGTGAATACCCATTCCTGTACCGCAGAAAAGAAGTGCTCTTTCAAATTCGCCTTCTGAAATTGTTGCACCTACACGAAGACCAACTCTGTGGAACATAAGGTCTGTATCATTAGGGTCAGAATCAGCTTTTACGCCAAGGTCTGTTACTTCCCATCCTTTTTTCTTGAGATGTTCAACAACAGCTTCTTTAAGCGGAAAACCCGCAAAGTCTGCACCTACAACTATTTTTTTGTCTTTTACCATTTTCATAAGGATAATCCCTCCTCTTTTTTTATACTTAAATTTTATCATTTTGGCATATATTTGTCAAGAAAATTATGTATGTACTTTTTTGGAGAAATATGTTATACTTATAGTAACATTATAAAAGAAGGGTTCATTATGGCAAAAAAAATTATATGTATCTTTTTATCTTTAATATTACTTTGCTATAGCATATCTGCAAACGAATGGTTCTGTTATGAAACCCAATCAGAAAAGGTTACGTTCATTGTAGAGGTAGAGGAAACTTCGGGTTCTTATTCAGGAAAAACCTTGTTTTCTGCCAATAAAGCGCAAACCCGAAAAAATGTTATGTCCGCTATTACTGAAGAGGTTTCCTCCGAAGCTGAAATCGGATATGTTTATACCAAGCTGTTTAACGGATTTTCAGTAGAAGCAGATTTAAATAAGCTTGAAGAAATATGCGCTCTTCCCGGCGTAAAAAATGTATATATTGCATCAAGAAAACATCTGCCGGAGCCGATGATGACATCGGCAGGGGACCTTACGGGAACCTCCTGTTCATATAATCTCGGTTATGACGGCGAAGGCACTGTTATTGCAATACTTGATGCCGGTTGTGATACGGATCATCCGTTTTTTGCATCCGCACCGGATAACCCGAAATATTCAAGCGATAACATTGATGCATTTATTTCAAATAATTCACTTCATTCGGGCATTACATCTGCAAGTCAAGTTTACATAAACGCCAAAATTCCTTATGCATACAACTATGCCGAAAGCGGAACAGACGTGTATTATTCCAACATTTCACATGGAACACATGTTGCCGGAATTGCCGCAGGCAAAAACGGCATTGCCGCCGACGGAAGTACATTTTCAGGTGTTGCGCCCGAAGCACAGCTTCTTATTATGACATGCGCAACGTCGGAGGGTGAGTTTCCCGAAGAAGCAATTCTTGCCGCTATTGAAGATGCGTATACTCTTGGTGCAGATGTTATAAACATGAGTTTCGGAAGCGATTATGCCGATTCCACCGGTGACAGTGCATTAAATCAGATGATAGAAAATGCAAAAGCTGCAGGTGTTGCAATTATTGCCGCCGCAGGAAATGCATCCCGTGGATTTGAAAATCAGACGCCTTATACAATAAATCCCGATTACTCCGCAAGCGGAACACCAAATGGGTTTTCATCTGTAACCTCTGTTGCAAGCGCAGATAATACTGCATACTCTTCCGCCGGTAAAGTATCGTATTATTCTTCATGGGGTGTGGATTCAAGACTTGAACTGAAACCCGAAATCACAGCACCGGGAAGAGGAATTTATTCTTCTGTACCGGATGATAAATATGATTATTCCAACGGAACATCAATGGCATCGCCGCATATGGCAGGTATTTATGCCCTTGCGGCTGAATATTACACTACTGACCCTTTTACCGAAGAATATAACAACCTTGCAAATAAAGTAGATTTAATTGAAAATCTTGCCATGAACTCGGCAGACATTATTATGCAGGCAAATGGTACACCATACTCTCCCAGGGTTCAGGGCGCCGGTCTTGTCAATATGGAAAAGCTGATAAACAGCCGTGTTATTTTAACCGGCAATTCCGGCAAGGCAAAGCTTAGTCTTGGCGATAATATCGGCAGTGAATTAATACTTCGGTTTGACATTACAAACATTGGCAATGATGAAATTATTTTTGACAGTATATCCTTTGATGTACTTACAGACGGCCATACATCTGCAGGCAAGGTAAGCAGCAGCATTCCTGTTCCGTTTACAATTTCAGCTGCGCCAACATCTGTTGCGGTTGCATCAGGTGAAACATACACTTTTGAAGCAAGCCTTACTCTTGATGAAGACTTTCTCGCCGGAAACACAGAAGTTTTTACAAACGGATTTTTTATTGACGGATTTGTTACTTTGGAAGGAGAAAATGTTACATCCTCTTCCCTGCCATTTACAGGCTTTTACGGCGATTTTTCCGCTGCGCCGGTATTCGACTCTACTCTTTATGATGAGAACGGAAGCAGCCTTGTTTCAACCGAAGAAACGGTCGTAGGCGGAACATTTCTTGCAATGACAAACGGCAGCAGATATATGCCACTTGGAATGAATTCGTTTGATACAGATATTGTTGATGAAAAATATGTTGCATATTCTCCATCAACCGGATACGGACTGCGGTTTTTCGGAAGAAACCTTCGTGCCGTTTCTTCTCTTACATTCAGCATTTTAAACGAAAGCGGCCAAACGGTAATATCAGCAACATCAACAGGACTGCTTGATAAATATATAAAGTATTATTACACATTCCCTGCAAGCAGATTTTCTTCACTTGCCGAAGGTAACTATACATTCCGTATTGGTGGCACGTTTGTTGGTTCATCCACTATAACAGATACACTTGAAATTCCCCTGGTAATTGATAATACTGCACCTGAAATTATTGGTGCAAGTTACGACTCCGTAAATAAAACCGTTACTGTTATGGCAAAGGACAATCATTTCATATCCGGTATTCAGGTAGGTTATACAAATTCTGCAAACCAGGCTAAAATTGCAAAAGCTGCAGTTGATAATGAAACTGATATTTCGAGCGGTCTTGTTACAAAAACGCTGAACGTAAGCGACGTTGCAGATCCTGAAAACATTCAGATTTCGTGTACGGACTATGCATCCAACAGCGTGTATGTGCCTCTCAATTTATATACCGATACAATAGGAGCTGAGCTTGTAGGATTAAACAGACTTGAAACTGTCACACAGGCTACATTTACCATAAGGAACAATACTTCCACCGATGTTACCGCAAAACTTATTGCCGCATTTTTCGATGAATCGGGCGAACTTATTGCAACAAGTTCCTCTGTAAAAACTCTTGCCGCATCTGTTCCGGCAACTATCCCCTACGGACTTCTTGCAGACACAAGAGATGCCAAATACATACGGTTGTTCATATGGACACCATCGTCCATGATACCGATTGATACTGCAAAAATATTTAATTTAAATTAACAAAAAATTCCCCGTACTGTTGTACGGGGAATTTTAAATCCTGAATTATAATTTTGCAATATCTGCTTCTGTGATAAGGTGGAATCCTGCATCTCCAAGAGCTTCTTCTGCAGCGGCATTATCCTCTACACGAAGAACCACATAAGCATGTTTTTCCGTACGCGCCATGAATGCATACAGATATTCCATATTTATTCCTGCTTTATCAAGAACGCTAAGCGCACTTGTGAGCTTTCCCGGTTCATCTCCGATTTTTACACCTACAACATCAGTTACTTTAATAAGATATCCTGCATCTGTAAGTGTTTTTTCTGCAGTTTTTTCATCATTTACTATAAGACGGAGAATTCCGAAATCCTGTGTTTCTGCAATAGAAAGCGCACGAAGATTAATATTGTTTAAAGCAAGTATATCTGTAATGGATACAAGTGCCCCCTGTTTATTTTCAACAAATACTGTAAGCTGTTTGATTGCCATTTTCTAAACCCTCCTATTATATAAGTTTACGTTTGTCAATAACACGAACGGCTTTACCTTCGCTTCTTGCAATGCTCTTCGGTGCAACGAGATGAACTTTCGGATTAATACCGAGAATTGTTTTCATCGCATCTGCAAGAGATTTTTCCAGTGCAAGAACATCGCTTACTTTGTCAGTAAACTGCTCAGGATTCATTTCAACATTTACATCAAATGTATCTGTGTTATTTGCACGGTCAACTATAATCTGATAGTTAGGCTGATATCCTTCATTAAGAAGAACTGTTTCAATCTGACTCGGGAACACGTTAACACCGCGGATAATAAGCATATCGTCGCTTCTGCCCATCGGTTTTGACATTTTGATAAGTGTTCTTCCGCAGGAACATTTTTTACGCGAAAGCACACAAATATCACGTGTGCGGTAACGAAGAAGTGGGAACGCTTCTTTATCAAGAGATGTAAATACAAGTTCTCCTTTTTCTCCTTCAGGAAGAACTTCGCCTGTATCCGGATCAATAATTTCTGCAAGGAAGTGGTCTTCATTTATGTGCATACCTGTCTGTTCAGAACATTCAAAAGACACACCGGGGCCTGATGTTTCAGTAAGACCGTATATATCATAAGCCTTGATTCCAAGAGCTTCTTCAATACCCTTTCTCATTTCTTCTGTCCATGGTTCTGCACCAAAAATACCTGCTTTAAGGGAAATATCTTCAGGTTTATATCCTTTTTCTTTAAGTGTTTCACCTATGTATGCCGCATAAGACGGTGTACAGCAAAGAATTGTTGCATTAAGGTCTGTCATAAACTGTATCTGACGGTCAGTGTTTCCTGATGACATAGGCAGTGTAAGACATCCCACACGGTGCGAACCGCCGTTAAGTCCCGGACCGCCGGTGAAAAGTCCGTAGCCGTATGCTACCTGACAAACATCCTTGTTTGTACCGCCTACTGCAACGATAGCACGTGCACAGCATTCTTCCCACAAATCAACGTCGTGCTGAGTATAGAATGCAACTACTCGTTTTCCTGTTGTTCCTGATGTTGACTGAATACGAACACAGTCTTCAAGAGGTTTGGCAAGAAGTCCGTACGGATATGCATCACGAAGGTCTGCTTTTGTTAAAAACGGAAGCTTGTGCAAATCTTCAATACCATTAATGTCTTCAGGTTTTACACCTTTTTCATCCATAAGGTTACGATAGTAAGGCACGTTGTCATAAACATGTTTTACCTGTTTAACCAGTTTTTCCGACTGAAGCTTTTTCATCTGTTCAACCGGCATGGTTTCAATGTCTTTCTGATAGTAGTTCTGACTCATTGTTCATCGTCCTTTATATTGGTTTAACTCCTGTGCGGAGCAAAAATATCTATATATACTTTACACCAAACACAAAAAAATGTCAATAAAAATCCGCCTTTTTTGGCGGATTTTTCACTCATATTTGTTTTTGAAGCCACTTTTCATGATATTCATCAGAAACGGTTTCGGATTTTAAAAACCGTATTACTTCGCACAGTGCATCGGTTGAAAATTCCACCATTGCACGGGCAATACGTTCGTTCATGCCCTCATGTGCATCTCCGGCATAGGAATTGGGATAATCACCCATCCAGGCAAACGGTGTGGAGATTTTACGGTCAGCAAACTCATCAAAGAGATGAACTGACTCTCCGCTTTCTGCAGTTATCTTATCAAGCTTTACCGTTTCAGGACGCACGCCATACACCCAGCCGGTTTCAATAAAGCATGCGTGCCCGTAGTGTTTCTTTTGTTCGGTATATGCTTTCAAAACCTCTTTATCCTCTTTTGTAAGGTAGCTGTAGTTTTTTTGTAACAGTTTTTTCGGTGTGGCAAAATCAGAACCAAGAGCGTAGGTATATACCATATAATCATTTTTATTGTATAAGGTGCTTCTTGCAAACTGAGAAAGCATATCCTGGTTCCCTCCATGCCCATTATATAAAAGAATTTTCTTAAATCCGTTCCTTGCTATTTCACGGCAGGTTTCTTCAAGTATCTGCTGCCTGAGGCCGGCAGAAAAAATTACTGTTCCTTTAAACTCACCTGCACCTGTTTTTTCTCCAAAATACATGGTTGGAAAAATGCACGCCGGCTCTTTTTCTGCCGCCAGTTTTGCAATTTCCGTGATATGAATCACGTCCGTACCTAC
>JAFVVU010000113.1 GCA_017502065.1 Clostridia bacterium
AAACTTCCGTTTCTGGCACATCAACAATTCTGAAATTCATTTCTTTTGCTCCTTTTATTGTAATGTGAAAGGAAGCGGGAGGATATATTTTAATACTGCCGCCGTTTTTGCGAAAAGAGCTTGGCGAAATCCCGTGCTGTTTTGAAAATGCTCTTGAAAACGCATCGGCACTCTCGTATCCGTATTTTACGGCAATATCAATCACCTTATCTTTGACGTTTTGCAAATCATATGCCGCTTGAGTAAGTTTTCTTTTGCGGATGTATTCTGTTAGTGTCATATCTGTCATATAACTGAAAAACCGCAAAAAAGAATCTTTTGATATGCAGGCAAGCTGCGCCGCTTTTTCAACATCAATTTCGTCACATAGGTTTTGCTCAATGTAAGAAATAGCATCATTAAGCTGTTTAAGTATATTCATGGGCTTCCCTCCTTTACAAATATTTTATCAAAAGAAAATCTTATCTTCCCGACTTTTTCAGGGCAAAATGAAAGGTGGCAACGCCACCTTGTTTGCGATCTGGACTTTTTTACATCCCCGTTATATTACAAATCCGCCGTTGGGACTTATTACCTGACCGGTTATGAAATCCGCTTTATCGGATGCGAGAAACAGCAGCGTTTCTGCGATATCCTCCGGAGAGCCAAGTCTGCCAAGTGGTGTTTCTTCGGCAAGCTCGGAAAGGGTACTCTCATCAAAGCTACTAAGCATATCGGTTTTTATAACACCGGGAGCAACGCAGTTCACGCATATTCCCGAAGGGGCAAGCTCTTTTGCAAGGGCTTTTGTAAACCCTATCACTGCAGCCTTTGCCGCGGAATAATGCACCTCGCACGATGCGCCGGCAATTCCCCATATAGAAGAAATATTTATAATTTTACCCTGTTTTTTATCTATCATATCGTCAAGCACGCATTTGCAGGTATTAAACATTCCCTTGACGTTTATGTCAAACATATCATCCCAGTCTTCTTCCGTTATATCGGAAAAAACCTTTTGCTGTGCAATGCCTGCATTGTTTATAAGTACATCAATTGTGCCAAATGCCTTTCTTGCATTTTGGGTTGCATTGCAAACCTGCGCCATATCGGAAACGTCTGCTTTAAAAACAGCGGCATTTCCGCCAAAAGCATTTATTTCCGCTAAAACCTCATTTGCCGCAGCTTCATTTTTATTATAACATATTGCAACATTATAATAATTTTTTGCAAAACAAAGGGCGGCGGCTCTGCCTATTCCCCTTGATGCACCCGTAATAAAAACAGTTTTTTTCATATGAGTTCGCCTCGCATTCAGTATACAGTCATTATACACTAAAAATACAGTTTGTGCAATATTTTATGGACAAAACACAAAATTTGCGGTATAATAATACGGAAGAAAGGTGATATAATGCTTAATTTAAAACGACTTTCGGTAGGTCCGCTTTCCGCAAACTGTTACATTTTGTGGGATGATACCGATAAAAATGCAATCATAATAGACCCCGGCGACGATAAGGAAAAAATAATAAGATGCATTGACCGCGAGGGACTGGACGTTAAATATATAATTTTAACCCATGCGCATTACGACCATCTTAATGCCGTGGCGGACATACGAAAATATACAGGCGCAAAGGTGGCAATCCACCGTCTTGATGCCGCAGGTCTTACGGATAAAACCGTGAGCCTTTCCGCATATACCGGATATGGTGATGTGCAGGGAAAGGCAGACATGCTTCTTGAAGATGGTGACAAGCTTTTTGCCGGAAGCATTGAAGCAAAAATCATTCACACCCCGGGCCATAGCGTGGGCGGAATCTGCGTGCTTGTGAATAACATTCTCTTTTCGGGTGATACGCTGTTTAAACAAAGTATCGGAAGAAGTGATTTTCCGGGCGGAAACCTGCACGAGCTTATTTTGTCAATAAGAACAAAGCTGTATATCCTCCCCGGTGATACCCATGTTTATCCGGGACATGGACTTTCAACCACAATTGATGCCGAAAAAGAGTCAAATCCATATACAAATTAAAAAAAGTCTCCCAAGTGGGAGGCTTTTTTATAGCGATTATGTCGGGACTGTGAGAAAATGATGCTTAAACGGACAAACTGAAGGCGTGAGACCTTGCCCGAAGGCGTACATTGGTACGTCGAGGGGTGAAGGTTGTCCGTAGTGCAAAGCAATAAAATTAAATGGAGTTGTCTTGCGACAACTCCATACATTAAATTGTATTACAAATATCTTTTTGAATTATTTTTTTATTAAATCTTCGCTTTGCACGGTTAAGCGCATTTAATCACAGACAACATTATTTAAATGTTAATGTAACAACATCACTTGCGCCATCTGCAAGTCGTACACCTACGGGCAGCTGCAGTTTTACCTGAAACTCGTCATTACCGGACGGTATGGAGAATAGTTTAAGAGAATCTGTTGTTACTGATGTTACGGCATTTACCGCATCGGCATTACCGTAAATTGCAACGGTTTGCGGTGAAACATTCAGTTTCAGACCCTTTGCAAAACCGCCGTCATCTGAAACAATTGGATATACGGGAACGGTTTTTGTGCGCTCAGCTTCAATATCCACGTTAATTACAGAAGCTTCAATTGTTGCTCCGGTAATATTAAGAACGTTGCCGTTTGCGTTATACAAAATCGGTGCAACATCTATTTTGCCGGATGAGGTTACCTGCGACAGATCAATTGTTGCGCCCACATACGAAATTTCTTCAAGCATAAGTGACGGCACGGTAACGGTTGTTACGGAAATATCCGGTGTTGATGTTTTTATTGCAACGCCCTCCGGGAGAGTGCCGATTGTATGAACCTTAACCGGAATAAGGGAAGATACGTATTTATCAATATGCACTTCAATTGCGGTTGGGTTAAGAGCCTGAATGGTTACGTTGTCGGGTTTTGAAATAACCGGAGTTATATTATATTTCCCCGGTGTCATAATATTATCAAGGTCAAGCTTTGCATAAAACTTGCCGGCTGCTCCGGTTACAAGACTGCGGTTTCCTGTTGCTGTAAACGAAACGGATTCATGTGATTTTGAAATTATGGTAAGACCTTCGTTAAGCTGCATCTGCGAAAGACCGCAGATTACTTCAACATTGTCAATACGTGCAGTTCGTTCGGGGTCCTGAGTAATTACAACGTAAGACCACAGCGCAAAGGCGATAAGCAGAGAAAGTATGCGCAAAAATGTTTTGTTATTTAACCATTTTTTGACCATTTTCTTGCCACCTTCTTTATAATGGATTTGCCATCCGGATTTTCCTCATCAGACGGGAGAAGCAGTTTTTCAAGCCATTTGGCAAGGCTGTCCGGAGTTAAATTACGTGTTAAATCTCCGCCAAGAGCAAGAGATATTTTGCCGGTTTCTTCGGAAACAACAATTGCAACACAATCGGCAGTTTCACTTATACCGATTGCCGCACGGTGTCTTGTGCCGAGCTGTTTGTTAAGCGAATCGTCGTTTGTAAGCGGAAGATAACAGCTTGCTGCCGCAATCCTGCCTTTTTTAAGAATTACCGCTCCGTCATGAAGCGGGGAGTTCGGGAAAAATATATTTTCAAGCATCTGCGGAGAAACTGCCGCATCAAGAGTTGTACCCGTATGGATAATTTCGCCGAGCTTGGTTTCTCTTTCAACAACAATAAGCGCGCCGGTTTTGGAAAGCGACAGGCTTCCAACGGCTTCTTTGATTGCGTTAATCATATCAAAAACGCTGTAATCGGCAGGCATATCGGGTTTAAGAATGTTGCCGAAACGGCTTCTTCCTATTTTGTCAAGCGCACGGCGAAGCTCCGGCTGAAAAACAATAACAAGAGCAAGCACTCCGACCTGCATTGCATTCAGAAGAATATAGTTAACAGTATTAAGTTGTAACCAACCACTCACCTGAGTAAGTATAATCAGCAGAACAATACCCTTAAGAAGCTGTCCTGCCCTTGTTTCGCGTGCAAACTGAATAAGCTTGTAAACAACATAAGCAACAACAAGAATGTCGATTATGTCCATCCAGCCAATGCTTGCAATACGCGAAAGAGATTGAGTCAGTCTTTCGGCCATTAATACCACTCCAAATTTTATAAGTTCACATAATGTATATTTATATAAATATTTTATAATAAAATTAATATTTAGTCAATATAAAATTGCAATAATTTTTACATAAATTAATATAAAAAAGGACACAATACAGCTGTAAACAAGATTTTTGAAAGGCGGATGAAAAAATGAGTGGAAAAATGTTTATATCCGGTCTTGTGACAGGCGCGGTAATAGGCGCGGCAGCAGGAATGATTGCCGACCCGCTTAAAGATAAACAAAAGAAAAAGCTTGCGCGTCATGCCGACGGAGTTTTTAAAAATATCGGCTGTGCAATTGACAGTATAATGATGAAATGAAACAAAGTCGCGGGAAACCGCGGCTTTTTATTTTAAACTTGACTTTTTTTGTCGAAAAGAGTAAAATACTTTTTATAACTTGGCAAAAGAAGGTATAA
>JAFVVU010000114.1 GCA_017502065.1 Clostridia bacterium
AATGGTTATATGTTGTGTGCCTGCCATGGCGGCAAAAACAGTAACGGGTGAGCTTCTTGTAAACGGCGATATGGAGCTTTGCGGAACATCTATGGACCCGTGGACCCATTACAGCAGCGGATGCGAAAAAAGCACCTATGTTGCGCATAGCGGAACAAACTCAGTAAAATCCACAAAATCTGAAGGTAAAACCGCTGTTCTCACACAGGATGCGGAATTTATCGGCGGCGGACTCGTAAATATGAGCGCATGGGTATACACGGAAGAAGCAAATAAAACAGCAGGCTGGAAGTTCTATTATTTTGATAAAGACGGAAATGCAATAAAAAATGAACAAAATATGTTTCAGATAAATAAAGACAAATGGACATACATTTCGGCCGAATCTCTTTCACCTGAAGGAGCTGTAAGAATTCAGTTCCAGCTTCGTAACGGCGAGTTTGGCACACTATATTTTGATGATGTGTCCGTTAAAGGCGAAGCAACACAGATGCGACTTGATGAAGTAAAAAACAAGAATGAAAAGGGAATGGAAGTTCTTAAACATTCACAGGAGCTTTATGATGCAAATATTGCAAAATCTGAAAACGCAACACTTGGTGGAAACCCGAACCTTATAGGTAACCCCGGATTTGAAGAAGTAGGTTCAGTTACATATGAAGATGAAACAGGCAAAAAAACCACATTGGAAGTCCCGCAAGACTGGAACGCATTTTCACGTTCCAAATGGGGTGAAATTCCGCAGTATGTAACAGATGTTGTACATTCCGGCGAAAGAGCGGTTAAAATTTCCAACTATGACGAATCGCTTGTAGGAAACAATCCGTGGGTAATGTATACTGTGGAAACACCTACCAAAGCAAATAATCAGTATATGGTTTCTGCCTGGGTTAAAAAAGCGGATAATACTGAAAACTGCGGATTTTTCTTTAAAGTAGAAATGGCACATATTGATGAAGATGGTACAAGTACAGGTATTCCAGGTGTTACATCAAATAAGTTCTATTTCAATGATACTGACTGGCACGAAATAAAGCATGTATTTTCAATGCCGGAAGGCGCAAATAAATTCCATTTCTATGCAAGACTTTCAGGTACAGGAACAGTTTATTATGACGATGTTCAATTCGGTCTTGCTGACACAATGGAAGTAATGAACATGAAAAGTGACAGAGTGTTCTACTACACAGAAGAACCGACAGGACTTGCATATGCAGAAATTAATGATATACGCGACGGCGCATATGTACAGTTTGAAATAAAAGACGGCGAAAATGTACTTGCGTCGCAGCAGGTACCGGCTTCCGGAAAAGCAGTATGGAACTTCGAAACTGCCGCACTTCGTAAAAAACAGCAGGAATATACTCTTGCGGCAACATATTATGCGGCAGACGGCACAGTGCTCGCACCAACACAGACAAAAGGTATTTACAGATATGACAGACCGCCGGTTATTAACGACAAAGGTCAGTATATAATTGACGGCAAGCCTGCAGACCCGTTCTTCATTTATGGCGCATGGGACCAGTTCCTTGAAGGATATGCAAGCGTTGGAATCAAGTTCTTCCGACCGAGAGATCCGAAACTCGACACATGGGATACTAAAGAGCTTCTTAAAGTTCTTGACAGAGTTGACAAACTCGGAATGAAAATGATGATTTGTCTTTACAGCGATCAGCCGGCAGGTCATCCGTTCCAGATTGATAATACACGTCGTGTTGTTGAAACGGTTAAAGACCATCCGGCAGTTGCAGGATATCTTATGATGGACGAACCGTCATATGCAGCTAAAGGAAATTTCAAATCAGCACAGACATATGAAGAAATGCATGAATACCTTGTTGAAGGATATAAAGCAATAAGAGATATTGACCCCGTACATCCGGTAATCAATATTGATACGGTGGATGTAACAGACGAAACAATCGAAATGACAAGTCAGGTAACTGACGTGTTCATGATTGACTCATATCCGTTGCAGCCTAAAGACATTCCAATAAGAATGTATAATGCAACATCAAGGGTAATGAAATTCCTTAAAGAAGACCATCCGTTCTGGACCCTCGGCTGTCAGTGGACAGATACTGAAACACCAATGGGCGACGAGGGTGTAATTTCAAGTATGTACCAGACATTCTTTGCAGGAGCACAAGGATTTGGTTACTATACAAGTGATAAAGATTCGGCAAAGCTTATTGAAAATATGAAACCTTCTTACGAAAGCGGCGAAATGGGAATTCTGTTTGACCACTTCTCACACGGAGAAGGAGTAGTGTTTAATCATAGCCTTTCCGGTAAGTATTTCTACAGAAGCTGGGTGCTTGATGATGGTACAATGTACCTTGCAATTATGGATAACACATACGGCGGCGAAGATACACAGGTTGAAATTCCCCTTACAAGCACAAACGGAAAAGTTAAAATAACAAGCTTTACAGCCGAGCTTGTAAACGGCGGAGATACATATACTGTAACAGGTGATGACGGAGTCTTCAAAATGACAATGAAACCCACACAGACATCACTTTATAAAATAACACCGGCACAGCCTGTAGATACAAGTCTTCTTTCTGCCAATACATTTGATGATATGGCAGAGGCTTCCTGGGCTGCAGATGCAGTTGAACTTCTTTGGAATGCAGGCATCGTAAACAAAAAAGGCGACGGTATATTTGCACCGAACACAAATATTACCCGTGGTGACTTTGCAATGTTCCTTATAAGAACAATGGGAATTACAGATGCGGGCAGCGCAAGCCAGTTCGCAGATGTTGACCCGAACGCCGAATATGCGGCTGAAGTTCTTATCGGTAAAAACCTTGGAATATTCAAAGGCAGCGGTAACAATATGTTTGAACCGGAAACAGAAATTTCCCGTCAGGATATGATGACAATGTGTGCAAGA
>JAFVVU010000115.1 GCA_017502065.1 Clostridia bacterium
ACATTCCGGACACTGCATTTTCCACTCGCGCGAAATCGCATTTGATGAAAAACCGTACTTACTGTGCTTAAGCGTAAGATCTTCTTCACAATAGCGGCAGATGTTGTTGGTCGGATCCCAGCGCATACCCGGAAAATAATAGCGTGGAAGCCCCTCCGGCACTGCCATATTGTAAATTTTGTCAAGGTTCGCAACATAAGTATCTGCTTTTGCTATTGCATTATCACGCATTTTCTTTGCCCATGAATATTTTTTTGCATTTGTTTTTGCATTCTCCCGGTCAGCTACCGTGAATATCTGCGGATTTATGCTTGCATCCCAAACAACATTGATTTCAACCGGGGATACGCTGACATCGCCGATGTTTTTCCATTCGGGATTTATCACAGGAATGATGACAGCTTTTCCAAGCTCCGTTCCATAAACCGTGCCGTTGTCGGATACATCAACAATACCGCTCATCGCTTCATCCGCAAAGCTCCATGTGATATGTTCATACGGAATTTTAACAGTTTTTCCGCTGTTCATAGCAACAGACAGATTTATATTCGTTCTGTCGTAAACATATATTGTATTTTCATATGAAGTATTAACTCCGAAGGATAAATCTACCCCTGAGGTGTCTTCAACAGTTACGGAAAGGGTTGCGCTGAACCTTTTTCCGCCGTATGTGATAATGGCGGTTATATCCGCCGTGCCGTCACCCACACCGGCAATCTCTCCTATTTCCGAAACTGTTGCAACTGTTTCATCACTTGATGACCATGTTATCTTCTGTATATTTTCTGGTTCATAAGCGATTTCTCCGCCGTTCTTATCGTAGAACTTTATAGCAGGGATTATCATCTCTCCGCCAAGCGTTATAGTGGATGCTTCGGAAATAAGCTTTGCTTCTTTTACATTATCACCGGACACCTTCGGCTGTGCAACATTAACC
This sequence comes from Clostridia bacterium, assembly GCA_017502065.1. Lineage (GTDB taxonomy): Bacteria > Bacillota > Clostridia > RUG12999 > RUG12999 > RGIG4103. The sequence goes on from JAFVVU010000115.1 coordinate 938, forward strand.
GTCACGGTGTCACTTTCAAATGTCTTTCCGCGGGCGGAAATGGTCGCTTTTATTTCCGCACTGCCGACTGCTGTTGCGGTGATCACCTTTCCGTCATTTGATAGCGAAACCACATTATCATCATTTGAAACGATCTCAAATCTTTCAATCGTTCCACCTGAAATAACCTTGCGGTCAATCTGCTCAAGTCTTATATCAAAGCCGAGCTCATCCCCAACCTCATACTGAGTTTTCGGATAAATGTATGCAACCTTAAGTGCAGAATCATCGTTTACGGTTATTACGTTCTTAAAGGTGTATACACCACCGCCGAAAATGACATAACTCATTACAGTTGCCGTGCCGGCGGATTTCGCGGTAAACACCTTACCGTCCTCTGACTGCAACAACACACCTTCGCCATCTTCCAAAAGCACGTGCTGCACATAAGCCCCTAAATCTTCAACAGATTCACCGGATGTATCTACCAGTAAGGCATTTGTGTTTTCGCCCGGAGCGATGCTCATATCTGAGAAATTAACAACTGTCGAAGATGCAGCGGGGCTTCCTGTGAGATAGACTCCCTCAAATATCACTTTATACTTTGTCGGAGCTTTTTTACTGTAGCAGGTTTTTATTATCATAAGATACTCGGCATAGCCTTTGCTATAGTCAAGATTTTCATCTGCAACAAGCTCTCCGATATTCGAAAATCTTACGGTTGACTCCGTGGGGTTATTGAAATCAGCCTCTCCGATAAAGTTGTCCTCCGTCATGTAAGTATCAATATCTGCCTTTACTGATGAGAAGTTCATCGTGTCCTCATACGGAAGCATATATATCTCTGCAAGACCTGCACTTGACCTCGTACGACCTGATATATCTACGTTGTATTTTCCCGGTGCAGGAACTTTTACCTTGAACGCAATCCAGTCTCCGGCCAGTCCGCAGGAATCCATACCATCGGAGTACT
>JAFVVU010000116.1 GCA_017502065.1 Clostridia bacterium
TGGTCGGAGTGATGGGACTTGAACCCATGGCCTCTTGGTCCCGAACCAAGCACTCATACCAAACTGAGCTACACCCCGATGTTATAAAATTTATCATGCCTTTCGCAAGGCACGAGATATATTATAACACATAAAAAATGATTTTGCAAGAGGAAATTTACATTTTTTTAATTATTTTTTATATATCCTTTATTTATTGCTTCCTCAATTACATTTTCTACAAATTCCCACAGCGCTGGAAGTGCTGTTTTAACTATGCCAATACGGTCATACACCTGCTGCGCGGTTACTTTTCCAAGCTTCCACGTATGTCCTTCGGTGTTATGATTAAGCAAAAACGGCTGAAGTCTGTCAATTGCAGCAGCATACATTGAATCCGGTGTTTTCATTTCATCAAATTCTTCCCAAAGCATTCTGTATTCTTTCCCCTGCTCTTCAGGAAGCATACCAAATATTTTATCAGCTGCAATTTCTTCCCGGTTTCCTTTATCTTCGTTTGCCTGCTTATCAAATGCAAAAGTATCCCCTGCATATATTTCAACTAAATCATGAATAAGCGCCATTTTGAGCACTCTTGCCAGATCAACATTATCAGTATCTGCATATTCATACAGAAGCATCGCCATTGTTGCAAAATGCCATGAATGCTCGGCATCGTTTTCTCTTCTGGGCTCACTGATAATGGCACTTCTGCGAAGGACCGTCTTCATTTTATCAATTTCAACTGCAAATTCAAGCTGTTTTTTTAATCTGTCACTTATCATTGTTTTACCCTTGGATTTTTTATTACCTGTGTTTTGGATATGTAATCATGAAATGTTTGTTTTTTACCGAAAATCGGGAAAAAGCCTATAAACAAAATAAGTATTGAGAGCATTTTTGCAAAATAACGTTTTGTTGCCTGTTTAAAAGTAACTGTTTCGCCTGTATTTGCATCAACAACACACATACCAAGTGCTATTTTCCCCATAGTAGCCCGTGATTCTCCCGATTCGCTGAAAGCAAAGTAAATCCATATAACAGCCATTACAGCAAGGAATGTCAGAATCCCTACTATTGCTATACTGTTTATAATACTGAAAAGAAACAGCAGTATAACAGCCGCGCCTATTCCCATAAACATACAGATGGTTGCATCCATTACTGCGGCAACAAATCTTGCACCACCGCCCACTTTATCACCAACTGTTTTACCTGCGCTTATTTTTACGGGCTGCTTATTTATTTTTCTTTCCGGTTCTTTTTTTGCCGGTGCATCACTAATATCATCAATATAGTTTAAACAAAGTACAACACTGTTTGTGGACGTTCCGATAGTAACCTTTGTTCCGTTACCCAAACGGATTCTTTCGTACGCTGTTCCGTTAACACGAAGTTTATTAAGACTTCCTGCATCAACAATTTCAAAATTGCTGCCGACAAATTCAAGCACTGCATGATTTCTTGATACAGACGGATACGGAAGAACAATGTCATTTGTGTCCGCTCTTCCTACAGTCATTCTTCCCGACCTGAAATTCGGCAATGAATTTAAAAGTATTGTTTGCTTTTTTTCCCCATTAACAAATACAGATAAATAATATTTCATTATTTGCCTCCTGCACAAAATTTAAACTACATCATTATTTTACATCAAATGTACCTTATTGTCAAACAGATTATACAATTTCGATATCGACATCCGCAGTAATAGTTGCTTTGCCGTTTTTACACTTAAAGTGAATATCACCCACCGGTGATTTAAGATTAAGCACCATATCAGGTACATTTTCCGGCAAATGCGGAGTGAATTTGATTTTATTGAAGCCTGCAACAGGGTTTATTCCCATTACTTCTTCAATCATAAACACAATAAACATTCCGCCCCATGTATGCGAAAGACTTGTGCCGCTTCTTAAATATTTACTCCATGTTTCAAAACATGAGGTTGCCCCTTCTTTAAGCATATTTGCCCACGAATTTGTATCCTTACATGTCATAAGGTCGTACATAAGGTCGTACATACCAAGTTTGGCAATTGCTCTTAAATAGAAATATCCGATATACGGGCTGCATACCATTCTTTTTTTAATAAACAAAGATTTTACATTGTCGGCATTAAAGTTCTCCGGTAAAATCCCGTAATAAACCGGCATCAGATTTGAATGAACCGCTGTATGATTTGATTCTTCTCTGTCTTTAAACAGACACCTTTCTTCATCATAAAACGCAGCTATAAATGCTTTTTTTAAGTCTTCAAATCTTTCTTTATACTTTATACCCACGATGTCTTTAAGTTCCTGTGAGAGTTTAACTGCACCTATGTATAAAGCATTCAGAAAATTATGACAAACATTACTTGTTCCGTGTTTAAGTGGTGCATCGTAATTATCTCTCATATTCTCCGGCCAGTCAACTTCGTTCCATTTTTCAAGAACGTTTTCAACAAGTCCGTCGGGACGTTTATAATCCTCATAATAGTCAATAAGAATGTCCACATATGGAATCATTTCTTTAACAAATTCCACGTCACCCGTATGGTCATAATAATTCTTCAGTGCAACCGGGAACATAAGTTCAGAATCCGCCAGTTCCTGCATAAGTCCACCCGGAGCAACGCCCATAAGACCCGGACAGAATTTTGACGAAAGTGCAAACTGCAGAATTGCTTTTTTAAGAAGTCGCGGATCCATACTCGTCCACAAATGTGTGTGTCCGCTAGGAATTGCATCGCCAAGATACTGTCCTTTTTCTCTTTGTGGACAGTCAACAAAATTGTCCTGTGTACCGCATCTCACCGCATTATAACACATATCCCATATTGCCTGAACAAGCGTATCTTTTGTTTTGAATGTGCACGCATCAATATCAAGAGGATAATGGCGCACTTCCGCAACAATTGATTCCGGAATTACTCCTCCGCCGTTATCTTCGATTTCAGTATATCTGAAACCTTTATAGTCATACGGTTCAAATGTATCATATCCGCCGGAAAGTATCATTTCTTCAAAATAATCAATATGGCAGCGCATAACGTACATAAGACTTCCGTCGTCATTAAGTTCTTCGGCGTGGCGGATTATAACCTTATCTCCTCTTGCTCCCATTGCGGAAAATTTGACACTTCCCGTAATTTCTCTGCCAAAATCTATGAAATATTTGTCCCCTCTTTTTTCGCAAATAACAGGACTTACTTCATATACTTCTTTAATCGGTGTGGGTTGATTGTATAAATCATGGTCATCATCTTCTTTGATGCACATATTATCCCAGCTGCTGTCATCATAGTTGAGACACATCCACTTTGTATCTTTAAGTCTGAAATCAGTGTTTTCTCTGTACTGTATTTCCCATTTCATCGGATTCTTTTCGTGATACCAAAGTGCATGCTTGTATTTCCATGTATCATCTGTTGCAGCAACCGTTTTCCCGCCGTTTATGATTTCGGCAATCATACCTTGTCTGAAATCACCACTGTCAAATGCTCGTGTGTTTGTTATGCCGGCATAATATACATGTACGCCAATTACATTTTCGCCTTCATGAAGATATTCAGAAATATCATATGTATTGTAAAAATAATGGAAATAGTAGTTTGATGCCGGGCCAAGGCCAATCCATTTACCGTTGATATAAA
>JAFVVU010000117.1 GCA_017502065.1 Clostridia bacterium
AGTAAAGAAGATGCACACGATTACAGATATTTCCCCGAACCGGACCTTATGCCGATTGTAATTGCGGACGAAAAAATTGAAAAGCTTAAAAATGAGCTTCCGGAGCTTCCGCATATTAAACGCGACAGATATATAGAGCAGTACGGACTTCCGGAATATGATGCAACGCAGCTTACAATCCTTAAATCCACAGCTGATTTCTTTGAATCAGTTATTGCTGAGGGTGCGTCGCCGAAAGCTGCATCCAACTGGATTATGGGTGATATCTGGCGTATTATGAATGAAAAATATATGCTTATTGAAGATTTACCGTTTTCTGCAAAGCAGCTTGCTGATATGATTGCGCTTATTGAGAGTGGAACAATCAGTAATACTGCGGCAAAACAGGTTATTGAAAATATGTTTGAAACAGCAAAAGATCCTGCTGTTATCATTGAAGACCTTGGTCTTAAACAGGTAAATGACGAAAGTGAAATTTTAAGCATCATTGATACAGTTATTGAACAGAATCCGAAATCTATTGAAGATTTCAAAAGCGGAAAAGGCAATGTTGCAGGATTCCTTGTTGGACAGGTTATGAGAATGTCAAAAGGAAAAGCAAATCCGCAGACTGTTAATAAACTGATTAATGAAAAGCTTGCAAAATTATAAGAAGGTGCTTTATTGAACAGAAAAGAAAGAATATTCGCATTCATGCGTTCGGACACGTATGTTCCGCTGAAATTCGAAGAGCTTGCACTTGTGCTTGACGTTCCCGAAACGGATCTGGCGCAGTTTAACAAGCTTCTTTGCGAACTTATTGACGAAGGACGAGTTGTAATAACTAAAAAAGGCAGATATATGTGCGGCGACGATACTGTTATTGCCGGAACTTTTTGTGGTACTGATAAAGGTTTCGGATTTATCGAACCTGATACAGGCGGAAAAGATTTGTTCATATCACGTGAAAATATCGGCGGCGCAATGCATGGTGATAAAATAGTTGCAAAAATTCTTTCAAAAGCATCTGATAATAAAAAAGGTGAAGCAAAGGTTATAAAAATAACCGAAAGAGTTAACAAAACTCTTGTTTGTACACTGTTTAAAAAATCGGGTAAGCTTCTTGCAAAACCCGATAACAAGAAGATTTATCAGTATATCAAAATACATCCGGCACATACACAGGGTGCTGAAAAAGGACAGAAAGCCGTTGTTAAAATAACGGCTTTTCCTAAAGATAATAAAGATGCAGTAGGCGAAGTTGTAGAAATTCTCGGGTGGGTAAATTCACCCGAAACAACAATGCTTGCCGTTCTTCGTACATTCGGTATTCCTGAAAAATTCCCTGAAGAAGTTATGGCAGAGGCTAAAAAAGCTCCAAAAACCGTTCCAAAAAAGGATATGGCAGGCAGACGTGATTTAAGAAATGAGCTTATAATCACAATTGACGGAGAAGATGCACGTGACCTTGACGATGCCGTGACAGTAAAAAGAGATAGCGATGGCAACTTCATTTTGGGAGTGCATATTGCCGATGTTAGTCATTATGTGCGACCCGGCATGGCAATTGATAATGAAGCCGTTGAAAGAGGCACAAGTGTGTATCTTGCAGGCGGAGTAATACCGATGTTGCCACCGGCACTTTCAAACGGAATATGCAGCCTTAACGAGAATCAGGACAGGCTTACACTTTCCTGTGAAATGACATTTTCTCCTAAAGGAAAGCTGATTTCACACGACATTTTCGAAAGTGTTATAAAAACTGCTCACAGAATGACATATTCTGATGTTACAAAAATTCTTGAAGGCGATAAAAAGCTTATAAATAAGTATTCCGATATCTATGATATGCTGCTTGAAATGAAAGAGCTTGCAGAGATTCTTCGTGCAGGCAGAATGAAAGACGGCAGTATTGATTTTAATTTCCCCGAACCAAAACTTGTTTTTGATGATGAGGGAAGAGTAATAGATGTATATAAATACGAATACACTATTTCAAACACAATTATTGAGGAATTTATGCTTGCGGCAAACAAAACAGTTGCCGAGCATTTCTTCTGGCTTGAAATGCCGTTTGTGTACAGAATACACGAAACTCCGTCGGAAGAAAAAATCCGTGAGCTTGTACGTGTTCTTGCAATTTTCAACGAATCGTTAAAAGGAATGTCGAACAATCTGCATCCGAAAGCACTTGCACAAGTACTTGAAAATGTTAAGGATAAACCAAGCTCAAAAACAATTTCAACGGTAATGCTCCGTTCAATGATGAAAGCCAAATATTCAACAGAAAACCTTGGGCATTTCGGACTTGCAGCAAAATATTACTGTCATTTCACATCGCCAATCCGCAGACTTGCCGATTTGGCAATACACAGAATTATAAAAGATTATTTACACGGCAAAAATACAGACTTTGGTGATTATGCGGCGCTTGCGGCTAAAAATGCATCAACCCGTGAAGTGGTTGCTCAGGATGCCGAAAGACTTTCTACAAAACTTAAGGTTGCGGAGTATATGTCGGATTTTGTCGGTGCAGACTTCGAAGGGGTTATTTCTTCAATCACACAGTCGGGTTTTTATGTTGAACTTGAAAATACCGTCGAGGGCAGAGTTGCTCTTAGCGATATTGAAGACGATTATTATAATTATATCGAAACCTCATATAGCCTCGTAGGTGAACGTACGGGACAAAGCTATAAAATAGGGGATAAAATAACTGTATTTCTTGCCCGTGCAGACAAAATTACAGGTGAACTTGATTTTATTCCGGTATAAAATACAACTAATTTTGGATATGGTTTAACCATATCCTTATTTTTTTGCAATTTGCTATTGACAAAGTTGGTCTATTGTGATAGACTATAATCAAATCTATAGCTATAGACCAAGCGAGGAGTGTGTAAAAATGGAGCATTTAAAATTATGCGCAAGCGACTACAGATTTATGACTATCGTATGGGAAAACGAGCCTATACAGTCGGGAAATCTTGTAAAAATATGCTTGGAAGAATTAGGCTGGAAAAAGTCAACAACCTACACAATGGTTAAAAAACTTTCGGAAAAAGGATATTTGCGCAATGAAAACAGCGTTGTTAAGGCTCTTATTCCAAAAGAAGATGTACAAGCATTTGAAAGTGAATATGTGGTAAATAATACTTTCGAAGGCTCTCTTCCTGCATTTATTGCAGCTTTTATGAGCAACAAAAAGCTTACTGAAAAAGAGGCGGAGGAAATAAAGCGTCTTATTGAACACAACACGGAGGAATAAAGATGCTGAATAATATTTTTCAAACAATTATTGAAATGAATATTACCGCTATTTGTGTTGCTGCACTTATATTGCCTGTAAAATTTATTCTTCAAAAAGTAGGTTTTTCAAGAAGGCATCTATTTGTGTTATG
>JAFVVU010000118.1 GCA_017502065.1 Clostridia bacterium
CAGTAATCAATATCAAAGGGGAAGAAATATAAAATGGCCAACATTCCACCATTCTCAGCAAATATATTAGAGGAATTGGCAAAGTTTTTCGGGAATATTCATTCTCATTCCGCCATTGAAATGATTTTAAGAAACGCATCTTTGTTTGATCCGGGGCAATCTTTTTCCAAGTGGAAGCGGCTGTATAATGCATTTGCCGATTCGCAGAAAAAACACAACGTTTCCAATAATGTGATAAAATATATTTGTTTGGCTTTACCATGTTGTTTTGCTTTTTTTCGTATCTCCTAGGTTATTAATTCATTGAATGTGGATTTAATCACAATTCCCAAAAAATACTATCAAAAATACAACAATCACATAAAATGGGTCATGGGTGATAAGCATAAGCGTAATAATACAGAATATTATTCGGTTCTTATTTCACGCATACAATTGCTGAAAAGTGACGCACGCACAATTTTTTCCGCACATTTAATCATAAATGCAGAAGGAAAACAAGCCGACCAATTATATCCATTGTTAAAACAAGCAAGAGAAATAAAGTATAAAACAAATAAATGGGATAATGGATATCTATCTATGAAAATTAAATCTGAAGAGTTTCGTAAATACAGTATACCAGAGTTATTTATGATAATTTTTGATGCGATGGGCTGCACGCTTGCAAAAAACAATCTATTTCTTTTATATTTTATGCGCTTTGATTCTGTCGCACAATCCTGTGAAAAATTACAGCAAGACCATGATATTATGCGCTTTTTAACATTGGATTCTGCAAAAAACTTTAATTTCTTTTTAAGAGAAGCTGCGGTTGTTGTTAATAATAAGATAAGTGCTTTTATTTGCAAGAATTGTCCTATAAATAATTCAGGTTGCTTGCAAAAAGAGGTCGCAGATGTATATTGTGTCCTTGAAATGTTGAGCCGACGTTTTATTAATCTAGCACAAATTCATTACATTGATCCACAGTGTATTACAGAATATGATAAATGTGTTTTTGCTACAAATCAGCGTTTTTTTCAAAAACCTTATTCTCAAAACGAACACGTAAAAAAATATATGAATTTACTGTATAAACGCATGGAAGAATACCTGAAAGAAATCCCGGAAAACAGATTATTGTATTAACATCAGAATTAAATATATTCTTTTTGAAAGAATTATAATAAAATTAAATGCATTAAATAAAATCCGTATCAATGAAGTTGTGTAAAAATGTATTTAAATTTGCAACAATGTCATTGATAATTAAAAGGTAAAATATGCCAAAGGTCATTTGGTTGTTTGTTACCGAGTACGATATCTTTTATCTGTCTGCAATATTGAGCTGATCCGGTAAGCTGTTGTTCGGTATCGGCTAACATTTTCTTCAGTGTGTCATGTTTTATTTTGCCTTGACACAATACTTTGTACGCACACCAGGCAAAAGCTTGCAAAAGCTGCAAAGTAGCACCGGAAGACATTTCTATATAAAGTTCATTTAGTTTCTCAAAATATTCTTGTTGTTTCTTTTGGGTTTTCTGCATCAACATACGGTAAAGTCCAATCAATTCCCAAGGATGTTGAGCGCTGCATTTCCACTGGAGTTCATAACTTAAATATTCATCCTGAAGATGTTGTAATTTCGGATTCAAATAAAGATTTTTCACCAACAGATGATGGTGATATGCGTTCCCTTCAGTAGGTGCATATTTTTTTATAGCTTCAGCAAACGGACAACCAAATACACGTTCGGCACATTGTATGGCAATATCGTAATATTCTGCATCTAAAACATTGAATGTCATATATACGGATGTTTGTTCACTTTGCAAACGCAAATCATTTCCCGCTTCTCTGAAGATTTTTAGCGCTTGGGTGAAATAGTTATTGGCTTTTATATAATCTTTTTCAAAGACATAACTTTGTCCGATGGAGCTTAAAATACGTCCCTGATTTTCAGGCGAAAGAAAGTAAAATGCCGGTTCATTTTCCCATGTTCTGCAGATTTCTGCAGCATTGGCAAATTCAAATCGGTCGTTGAAATGTACAGCAAGGTTCATATCAGCATAAACACACAGTTCAAGACAATGCCTTAATAGTTGTTTGCG
>JAFVVU010000119.1 GCA_017502065.1 Clostridia bacterium
AATAGTTGATAAGCTGTGCAAGCGGAATGTAAGTATCAGGTTCAGGGTTACCAAGAATCATTGTAAAGCTTTTGCCTGCTTCAGATGCAGCACGAAGACGTTCGAAAAGTGTTGCAATGAGAACCGGATGAGGGTTCATCATAACTTTTACTTCAAATTCAGGATGCCACCAGGGTTCTCTTTTTTCGAGATCCTTGCCGCTGAGAGAGCGAACATATTCGCAAACCTTTTTGTCCTTGAAAGGAACAAACTCATGAGGCTGGAAATCAAATTTTGTTGCCGGATCGGTAATAAAATCTTTCATTTCTTTTTCTCCTTTATTTCTTATTTTATTTTTAATTTATCTGCTCGCCACCAAGGATGACGTGCTGTACGTTGAACTGATAATCGACCATTATAAGGTCGGCGCGCTTGCCCTTTGCAATCTGTCCTCTGTCCGGGAGTGAAAGCAGTTTTGCAGGGTTATAGGATGCATATTTAAATACATCGCAAACAGATCCGCCGGTATGTATCATCATATTGTGACACGCGATGTCAAGTGTCAGCTTGCTTCCGGCAATATCTCCGCCCCAGTCAAAGTTGATGTCAAAAGCTTCTTCAAGACCGGGAAGCGGCGGACCGTCCGCAACAAAGGAGTCGGCAATAAGAATAATCTTATCCTGACCCTTGATTTTTTTGATAAGACGTATCATATAAGGATGAACGTGAACACCCATTGAATCGCAGATGATTTCTGCATAAATATCGTTATTGTAATTTACGGTTTCATCAACACATACGCCACGTACTTCGGGATAATTTTCAAGTGTTCCGGTTGCGTTTGTGTGATGAGTTCCAAGCTTAAGACCGTATGGCATAAGTGCCTCAATCTGCTCAGGTGTTGCTTCGGAATGAGCAACAGAGAAAACAATTTCGGGAATTTCTCTTTTAACATATTTTACAAAGTCAAGGATGCCCTCTCTTTCGGGTGCCACACACCATACCTTTGCAAATCCCTTTGCCGCTTCAACAACCTCGGCATAATCCTTTTCAACAATTGCATCCTTCCACACGTTTTTCTCTTTATCACAGCCAAAATCGGGGTTCAAATATGGACCTTCCATATAAACGCCGATAATGTTTTTGCATTTACCTTCTGCAATTGCAGTGCGGTATTTTTTTATTGCATCAAGATGCTCCTGCTTGTTCATGCTGTAGAAAAGAGCAGGAAGAACCGATGTTACACCGTGTTTTAAAAGTGTTTCGGAGCATTTGATAGGGTCATCGTGAAAATATGTATCACCGTCAGCGTGGGTATGTATGTCAATAAGACCGGGACCGACAAACTGTCCTCCGGCATCAATAACCTCTGCACCGTCGGGGATAGCAAGCTTTTTGCCGAAATCAGTAATTTTCCCGTCTTCCATAAGGATAACACCGTCGGGGATATAGTGGTCCGGCATTACAAGAATTGCGTTTTTGATAGCAAGCATAATTATTTCCTCAGGCTTTCCAGAAGAGCTTTTCCTTCTTTAATAACATATTCTGCAGTACCGGCTTTGAATCTTGAAGTTCTTGCTTCGTATCCGCCTTCGTCGTAGGAATCCTGCATCGGGAAATATCCTTCGTAGCCGTTGGCTGCGCAGCAAGGCAGTATCATATCAAAGCCGTCAGTGTCTTTAAGTTCAAGACCGATTTTTGTAAACGGTTCGCCCGGAATACCGATAATGGCAACAGGACCGATTTTGATTCCCGTAAGGCTCATATCAAGAGTGTCGGGGCCATTTTCAAGACGAACCATACGAGCGGCTTCTGCAACAATGGTTGTAAGCATCATTCCTTCGTACGGAAGTTCATTGTCCCTGCCTGCATTATGCAGGTCGTTTATACGGTGTGCTTCGGGCATATCCTTAGGAGCACCTTTGTTTGCCTGTATGTTAAGAGGTTTGATTATGCTTAAAACAGAATCAACATCCACATAATTTACTTTGTCATACGCCTGAAGAACGCCACCCGTTACAACACGTGCAATATATTCGGCGTGGGAATATCCTCTTGATACGTCGTCAAAATCCATAAACATTCCGTTCAGGTCACCCGGTTTCGGATGAACATTAACGTGGTTAACATCGCCCTGTGCGCCGTTAAAGAAAATACATTTTGTATTATCAAGCACCTTTTCAACAGTTGTGCGAAGAAGCGCCGGCCAGTCACCTGAAACCTTGCTTCCGCCAACAACGTCAGGATGGTTTGCAAAGTTAACAAAAACAATTGTGTCTGCACCCTCGCGATCAAAACGGATAACGTTTACGCTGTCATCAACCACGCCGATGGCACGGACAATATCGGGGTTGTTAACCCCCGGATTTGTTTTTGTTGAGCCGTCTTTCATAAGATAGCGTCTTCCGAAAGCAACGTTCGGTGCTACGCCTTTTCCGTATCCCATTTTTGCATCTTTAAGGTCTGCTATTGCATACGCTGATGCATCGGCAAAACGGGTTTTAACAAGCTCGGTATATGTTTTTATAAGTTCATCATCGGAAAACGGGTCAATATCGGGTGCTGTATGTGTATGTGTTGATGCAATCATAATATTCTCAGAAGGAACACCCGTACGCTTTGTTATAATTTCCTTGAACACTGCAGTTTTTTTCTGGTCTATTCCGCAGTTATCAATATTAATTAAAAGTATTGTATTGTCTCCCGACTTAAGCGCAAGTACATTCATGTAGATGCTGTCAAGAATGCCTTCAACAAAGCGTTCTTTGTAATAGCCTCTTACGGGAACACCCATAGGAGGGTCGATGTTCATACGGCAAAAGCCAACTTTTAAATTATTCATATTTAAAAACCTACCTTTCTATTCTAATGGTATCATTTTAAGACCACTATGTCAACACAAAAACCTACGAAAAACTTTCGTTGACATATTAAAAAGATTATGCTATACTTAATGCAACCCTCGCAAAGATTACGAAAATTTTCGAAAGGGAAACGCTATGAATTTATCTAAGCTCGCAAAGATTTGCGGAGTGTCCGTATCAACAGTTTCAAAAGTTTTTTCGGAAAGTGGCGAAATAAGCGGTGAAACAAAGCAGCGCGTTATTGCCGCCGCGAAGGAGCACGGATGCTTTGAAAAGTATTTCAAACCCAAATATAAAAAGAAGCTTATTGCGGTTGTATGTCCCGAAGTTCTTGGAATTCACTATTCCGAAATGCTGACTTATATGGAAGAAATAATTTCTGCCGCAGGAGATACAATGATTGTTTCTGTCGGCAACTTCTCGAAAGAAAAACAGGACGAGCTTCTTGAATATTATGTGAATTTTGCTCATGCAGACGGAATTATTGTTATTGAACCTACAAAGAAAATTCATATAAAAACCGACACACCGATTGTCCAGATTGGTATGAACAACGAGTCCTCGCAGGTGCATTGTGTGGATGTGAACATACGTCCTGCGATGAAAAAAGCATTTATGAAGCTGATATCGCTCGGACATAAGAAAATAGGGTTCATAGGCGAAAAAAATACCGATGTTGAATATTCGTATTTTGAACAGGGTTTTAAAGGAACGCCACTTCTTCCCGATGAAAAATATGTTTCGGTAAACGACAAGCGTTTTTATGACTGCGGATACTACGGAATGGACGAGCTTATCAAATCGGGGAATGTACCGACGGCTGTTTTTGCGGCATACAGCCATATTGCCGTTGGAATTTTAAAGCGTCTTAATGAAGAAAATTTATCTGTTCCGGATGACATTTCAATCATATGTATGGACGACATTGTCAGCCAGCCGTACAGTGATGTGGAGCTTGCACGAATAAAAATGCACCTTGATGTGCTTTCGTCGGAAGCGGTAAACCTGCTTTACAGAATGATAGAGAATAAATATGAAATGACAAAACAGGTTATTACTGTAACAAGAGTTTTTGAAGAAGGTAAATCAGTGGGAAAAGCAAAATAAAGCCTGACCGGAAGGTCAGGCTTTTGTTATATTTCAAGGAATTCTTTAACAACAGGGAGAAGTGCATCTGCCCATATTTTACTGCCCTCGGCATTCGGATGTCCGCCAAAGCGGGATGCTCCGTATGGACTTTCGGGGTCAACAAGATACGGTACAACATCAAAAAATGCATCTGCTTTTGCGGCAAGGTTGGTTTTGATATAATCGTTTACCTCCTGCCATTTTTCAAAATTGCCGTTTTCGTAATAATACGGCGGAATTGTATGCAGCAGAACCTTTATTCCTGCACCCTGCAGCTTATCCATAATAATTTCAAAATCTTTTTTTATCTGCTCGGCGCTGTGCCCTTTATTTATATCATTAACTCCGTAGCAAACTATGGCATAATCGTTTTGTTTTGCCTTGAACATCCATGCACCGCACGATGCGGCATCATTTGCTCTGCCGTAACCGATACCGATGTTCCAGCAGGCAACTTCATCGGGAAGATTTTCTGCAATAAGTGCGCTCCAATGTGCATATGTATTTTGTCCCGGCCCGATTCCCTGAGTTATGGAATCGCCGAAAAACACAAGGCGTTTTGACACGTTTCTGTTTACGCCAACCATTCCCGGAAGCGGAATATGCTTGTTATATTCCCAACCATTTTCCGTTTTACAGTAAACGGGAAGCTGACATTCGGGATGCCACGGAATTTCTCTTCCCTTAACCGCTATTTCAATACAAAGATAGTCACCCTTTTTTATATCAAGAACTATTTCGTCGGATGAGAAAAATTCGCCAGGTTTGGCGGTTTTTGATTTTGCGCCGCCAAAAGTAATATCGCAGAACTCTGTCATACTATCCATCAAAGCGGCGGCGGTGTCGATAGCATAGCCTTCAAAAAATGCGCCGTCAACAACGGCAGCTTTTGCATTAAATAGCTCCCAGCTGTCGCATACGTAGTTTTTTGCAGTAACCTCGCCGAAGCTGTATGTACTGTCAATTATGTTTGAAAATAAAAACGAATACGGAAACTTTCCGCCTGTTCTTATTTTATAAAAAACTCTGCCGACAAAAGTTTTTCCTTCTGTATCAAAAATAAACTGATTCGAGCTTCCGCCGATTGTGTTAGATGTGTATTTTTCAAAAAAATTCATGAGTGTACTCCTATATGTTTATCACAGCCGTATGTGGTCTGTGGTCTGATGCAATAACTTTTGGTATGTCCGCATTTATAATTTCTATATCGCGGCTTACAAAAATGTAGTCTATTTTTATGTCAGGATTATCCGACGGGAAAGTAAAAGCAGGTGTAGCAATAAGGATGGAGGCGTCTTTCATCCGTTCTCTTATGGGATTTAAAACGCTGTTTTCCGGCTTAACATTAAAATCACCCATAAGAATACATTTTTCGTCTTCAATATGGGAAAGAACCGTATCAACAGCACTTTCCTGCTCGTCGTCATTCAGCCCGAAATGTGTTATAAGCACCGTAAGTCCGTTTTCAAGTTTTGCTTTTAAAAGAGAGCGTGATTCATAATATTTGTTTTCGGGTTTCGGTATCGGGTTGGGTATGGGTATCGTTTTTGCCGATACAATCGGCAGTTTTGATAAAACTGCGTTTCCGTACGGATTTTCGCCTTTTACATCAATTGCTTTTGCAAAATAACAGTATTTCATTCCCGTAAGTCCGGATAAAATGGCGGTCTGGTCTTCATATTCTGCATCAGCTCCTTTGCCGCGCATTTCATTAAGCCCGACAATATCGGGATTGAGCTTCTTAACAGCATCTGCCATAATCTGAAAATCTATTTTCCCTGTAACAAAATTTTTGCAGTGCTGGGTATTAAACGTCATAATTTTCATTTTATCACACTTCTTGCAATCCCTAATTCTTTCATAATAAGCTTATACATAACGTCATATCCGGCGTCGTTCGGATGAAGTCCGTCAGTAAGAAGACTGTCTACGGTAATGTTTTTCATATCGCAGTATTCCATAAAAAGA
>JAFVVU010000120.1 GCA_017502065.1 Clostridia bacterium
GAATGGCTCCGCGAAGCAATAAAATAATAAATCAAAAGAGGACTTCATTTGAAGTCCTCTTTTAAGCTTAAAGAAAACCCCGAACCAATCGGTTCGGGGTTTGTTTCTTTTTGAATCAGGAAGCCATATTGTAGCTTGTTTTGTAAGAAGCGATTTCACTTTCTACGCCAAGTGCGCTGCCTTCCTGTGCAAGCCATGTATCAAGGCTTGCAAGTCTCTCGATGAGAGTATATTCATTCATATTTGCCATAGGTTTAATATATTTTTTCATTTTATATACCCTCCTTAATTATTCTACTGTGAAAGTAGTTGCGATACCGTATGTGATTTCGCCTGCTACTTTTACGTATGTTTTTGCAACGTATTCACCAGCTGCAAGACCCTGGAATTCGATTGCATACTGACCGTTTACATTATAGAAAGCTTTGAAGTGCGGGCCCATTTCTGTTTTTGCAGATGTTACGCCTTCGCCGCCTTTTGTAAGGTAAATACCGAATTCATCAACTGTAGCAACGTCAGCAAGTACTTTACCGAATGTTACAGGAGCTTCGCCTGCTTCTGCAAATACTGCAGGAAGTGTTGCAACTGCTGTTGATACGCCTTCTTCTGTGTTTGCAGAAAGTTCTGCTACTGTAACAACGATTTCTGTATCAGCTGTGATTTCGCCTGTACCGTATGTGCCGCCTTTATATGCATCAAAACCGCTAAACGGTGTTCCACCGATTGTGATGGACTGGATGTAGTAACCGAATTTCGGTGCTACTGTAAATGTTGTGGATTCGCCAACGTTAACTGTCTGATCCGCTACGCTTGTTATCGCATTTTCACCGCTGATTGTTACAGCTGCTGTTGCCGGAGCCGGTGCTGCTAATTCTTTCTTCAAAATCTGCACGTTGTCATAGTACATAACATAATCAGCATTTACAAAATAAAGCGATATACTGCTCGATGTTTCACTAAATACATCCAGTTTCAGAGAATAGGATTTCCATGTGCCGGCTGTGGGCAGGTCTATATTACCAATATACCAGTTATCTACAAGAGCAAATCTTGATGAACCGCTTCCTGTAGAATTTATACGCACTCCGCTAACCGCACTTGGAGAATATACGTCAAAGTTAAATATATATTCACCAACCGGAAGTGTTACGTAACCTACATTGATTCGCGGATTTGCAGAGTTTGCACTGCCGTCCGCTTTAAAGGAATACTCACCGCCGTTTTTGCAGGTTGAATCTTTTGTTAAGGTAACGCTTTTATTATATGCTTTTATATTTGTGTTAGCAGCCATATCATCTTCGGCGTCCCCAAAACCATTCAACATATCAATAAGGTTACCAGTGTACTGTGCGTATGTTACAACAATGTTTGCATCAGCTGTAAGATTTGAGCCGTTAATGGTGTAATACCATGTGTTTTCTTCTGCACTTCTTGTATCTTTTGCAACCCTTCTTAAAACTATCGGTGTTCCGTCAAGTGTTACTGAATGAATACCATAACCGGCATTCGGAGTAACAATAAGTTTTGTTGTTGCTGTTTTTGCAATTGTCGGCTGAATATAAGCTGTGCCAAAGTCATTAGCTTCAGTTAAGTTAATGTTCCACGCATCTTTTTTCTGTGTCAATGAAACATTGTCAACCTTTCCCGTTGCGTTCATAAACTTGAAGTTAACACTGGAATCAACTGTTGTTTTTCCATCATATGTAGGAGCAACTTTTCCTTCAACATGAATCCATGTGTTATACGGGAGATACTGCATATGAAGTGTTGCATCTGTACTTGTTGCACTTGCTATTTCTTCACCGTATTCTGTAACGTAGGTAACATTGGAAATATTTGAATCACCTACGCTTCCTCCTGTAAGGTAGTCCATCTGTAGCTGAATATAACCGGATTCTTCTCCGTCTGTACCGTTAACGTATACATCTGCCGAGAAATCATATGTTTCTCCAACTGTTACAGTCACGTTCGGGAATATGATGGTGTTATTCGTGCTGCCGGAAACGCTTGCCACATTGTTTCCGTTCTCACTTACAATTGTAACTGTCTGAGCATTTCCGCCTGAAAGAATGGTTGGGTTGTTTGACGGAGCAGTTTTTCCTGCAATTGAATAACCTGCAGGATAAGAATCAAGTCCGCCGTCGTAAACATAATCTACTGTTGGTATTTCAGCTATTGTTACAACAATTTTTGTATCGTTGTTAATTGCCCCTGTGTTGTATGTGCCGCCGTTGTATGCATCAACTACATCAATAGCTGCGCCTCCAACTGTGATGGACTTAATGTAATAACCGGATTTAGGTGTTACTGTGAATGTTGTTGATTCGCCTACTTCTACAACTGCATCTGTTAAAGTTATTGTTGCATTTTCATCAGTATTGATTGTTACCTTGCGTTCTGTTGAAGCCGGAGCTGTTAATGTGAAATCTTTCAGATTGTCTGCCGAGAGTGCAACTGTATCAAGAGTAAATTCAAACTGATTTTCATCCATGAAGTATTTATCTTCGGCAGTTGAATAATATCTGAACTGTACGTTTTTGCCATCTTCGGAGAAATACATCATTCCCACAAGACCGTCCAATGCATAGTTGCTATGCGAAAGTCGCGGCATTGCAAGATATGTAACAGTATTACCACCTGTTCCCGCCAACGTTGTTAACTGAACCTTTTTACTCAGATAATCTCTGCTGATAACAAGGGATATATTGCTGTGCTTATTAATAAGCATATCCCTGAAATTCTGTCCGTTTGCAGCTGCGGCAGACAAAACATTTTCGTAGGTTGTAATAATGACATTTCTGTCGGGGTTTGCCGCGCACAGGGCACTTGCCCAGTTAAGCACATCTTCACTTGCTTCAAAGTCAAGATTGATTGTCATATATTTTACATTGCCCGCCTCAAATTTTGTGCAGGTGTTCAGCATAGTATCATCAAAAGAATCGCTTATGCCTGAGCCATGGCGTTTTGCAGTAAACGAAAGATTATAGTTGTCTGTTGTATCGTCATGTCCGCGCACTACAGAATAAGGCACTGTTACCCCAAGATTGAACAGTTTCGCATCCGCAATTGCATAGCTATATGCAGCATCATAGTTGCCGAGTGTAAAAACATGTTTTGTGTTTTTTGTATCTGCACCATCTTCAATCCAGTCAATCATATCCGCATATGCACTCGGTGCGTCATTGATAAGCATCTGTGTATCACCCACAACCGCCATTGAATATGCATATGAGTTTATTGTAACCGGATTTTTTGCCCATGATGCCGAAGACACAAGGTCGTATCCGTTACCGGACACATCCGTAATTCTTTCGGGGTTTGTACCATTGGCATTTTCCTTTAATGAATAGCCTGCAATAAGTCCGTTTGTATCAATTGTTGTTGCTTCTGCATCGGATGCAATTTCTGCAGCTGTTCTGATATCATTATAAATAAGAAGCTTACGTATTCTTCCGTCAAAAATGTTATCTTCACTTTGTCCACGGTTATCATTACCGACTACCATTCCGTCA
>JAFVVU010000121.1 GCA_017502065.1 Clostridia bacterium
ATAAAGTGCTACCTGAATATCGGAAAGGGTTGTTTCAATAACTCCGTTTCCGGCAATCATTTTTGTAGCTCCGTTTACGGGAGTTGCAGTAAACTGACCTACTGTAAACTTATTATTTACGCTTGTGAACGGAATCTTGACATCAACATCACCCGTTGTCATATTCATAAGCACAAGGTACATCTGACCTTTTCCGTCAATCCAGCTGCGCATCCAAACGTCTTTACCCTGATAGTTTGATACAAGAGTTGTATTTACGCCGTGGAAATGGTCGCGGATAATCTGCTGTTCACCTGATGATGTATGTCCTTCAATACCTTCTGCGAAAGGAGATGTTGCAATCTGATATCCTTTTGAAGATAAAATCGGAATGTAACCATATTCATAACCGCCTATCCAGAGTGACTGGTATGCCTGGTGACGAACAGCAACGTCGGTTACAATGCCATCTTCATAATCTTTCTCTGCCATAGCTGCCGCTTTAAGAAGGGTAAGCTGTTTATATTCGCCGCCTGTTGCTTCAAGCGCCTGACCAACACGAAGCACCTGATAATCCTTTACAACCTCGTGCGCATACGGATACGGGTCAATCATAAATACGTCTGTACACTGTGCTGTAGCACGCATTGTTGAAATTGTTGCGCCGCCTGATTCAAGACAGTATACAAGATTGTTCGGGTCGATTTCACGGATTGCTTTATAGCCTTCGCCCATATAGTAAATCATCTGGTCAAAGGTTTTTACCTGATTTGACGGACCCGGATGAAGTGACGGTTCGTCCTGAAGCATATATCCGTAAACTGCCGGATGGTCTTTTACAAGCTCGGCAAGATGACGCACCTTATCAATTGTAAGCGGGTGTCCTGCCGGCGGTGTGTAAAGTGCAAAACAGATTTTAACACCTATTTCCTGCGCACGGTCAAGCATTGCTATAATTTCTTCATCGGGAGATGTCCATTTTACCCAGTTTTTAGAAACTGTTGCGCCAAGCTTTTCTACCGCATATATTACCTCTTCCTCTTTGGTACATGAATAGATAAGTGAAGGATATACAACCTTGCCTGTTACGGGGTCAACATATTCGCCATCTTAATTCATACGTTTCGGACGGTCAAAGCGGTAGATTGTTTTTTCGCTCGGTCCTTCGATAAGGTTGCCCGATGCATCGTAATAGCTTGCGGATGCAGTATAGCCAACGTGTTTTTCTGCAAGTGCAGATGTATTAAATGTCCAGTAGGTTGTTGTTTTTGCTTCTTCTTTTCCTGATGCAACAACATTACCTGCTGCGTCTTTAATAGAAAATTCAACATAGCTTCCCGGTTCGATAGGTGCATAAGCATTGTCGATTTCAGCAAACATAGTGCCTTCCGGTGTTTCTGTATAGAAGAACTGTCTGTAAGAATCAAGCTTACATACGCTTTCCGGCGCGGCAAGTGCAAGTTCGATATCGTCATAAACAACCTTACCCGGTGCCTGCATACGAATAAGCGGAATTATTATTTTTGTTCCTTCAGGAATTCTGAAAAGAAGCTTTATCTGATGCCATTCGTGGTCATCATATACATATGTAGGTGAAAATACCGAGCCGGTTGCCGTTGTTGAGTTACGTGTATTTATATCGCTGTAACACTCAAACTTCATAAATGCACCTTTAAGCGCGGGCATATCAACATTTTTAACCCACGCAGAGAACACATATTCTTTCCCTGTTTCAAACCCTTCCGTTACCCACTGTGCCACATATGGATTTCCTATCATTTCTCCGGCTGAAATCATAACTCCATTGTTACCGGAATGAACATATTCAGGTTCTGTAACAAGGATACCAGTTTTGCCCCATCCTTCGTTTGATGCACTCCAGTTTTCCGGGGTTCCGTCAGCTCTTAAATCTTCAAAACCGCTGTTTTTGATGATACTTTCTGCGCCCGGAGCAAATTCACGGCGCATATTTGCATCTTCATCAAGCTGCATGTAATATTTGCCCTCTGCTTTTACATCAAGGTTTTTTTGTCTGAACTCATCAATATATTCTTTATATTCGGGAGTTACTTTACCTGTGATTGAGGCATCATCCCAATAGATTGTACCGCCGCCGTCTATACGAAGCTGAACGTCCGCATAATCAATTCCGTCAGGAGCAATAAAGTCAAGCACAACCTGTGTCCATTTACCTTTCTGCGGAACTGCATCAACATCCACTCTTGCTCCGGGAATTGTTGTTCCCGACGCATCTTTAGGGGTAATATTGATAAGCGGTCTGCTACCGGCAAAAATTTCTTCGGTGTACATCCAC
>JAFVVU010000122.1 GCA_017502065.1 Clostridia bacterium
AAAACTGTTTGCGATGCGCACGGATGCGAGTATGATTATACTTTCAGATATATGTATCCGGTTACTGTTAACGACGAGGCCATGACCGATGTTGTACGCGGCGCAGCGTACAAGGTACTCGGTAAAGAAAATGTTATTGAATATGACACCTGCCCTATGCTTGGCGAAGACTTTTCCTATTTTGCAAATCTTGTGCCCGGTTCATATATCAAGCTTGGTATAAACGGAAACGGCAAGGGTGAGCATCCGCTTCACAGCAGTAAGTTTGATATTGATGAAGATGCTCTTGAATACGGAGTTAAACTGGCGGTACAAACGGTAGTTGATTATTTAGCATAAAAAAGAGGAGTGGTTTCCACTCCTCTTTTATCTTGTTAATATATAAAGGGTCAGCGTCATTACAGATGCTGCCGCTGCCGCGCTCCACAAAAATATATCCGTTTTACTGATTTTTGTGCATACTTCTTTTGTCTGGGATAATACATAATTATCAATAATATTCTGCGCTTTTTTTACTATATCTGCTTCTTTTCCGTGTTTAATCATTAGCCGCCTCCTTATTGTATCGGGGTACATATTTTTGTGCACATTACAAGCATATCATCTTTCGGTCTGCCACCGGTTACACTGTTCATAAGAACCGAATTTGCAATTTCTTCTGATGCTCCGTTCCCGTTCATTTCAATTATCTTTTTAACAAAATCTTCACCAAGCTTTCTGTCTCCTCTGTTATCGGGCACGCCATCTGTCATCATTACAATAAATCCGCCTGATTCAATCGTTGTATGATAAGTATTTATATTTTCTATATCCAGAATGCCGAGTGGCATTGAATTATATCTCACAATTTCTGTGTTATTGCCGTTTTTTATTACCGTTGCCGCCGCACCGGCTTTTATCATTTCCACGCTGCCCGTAAACAGATTTACGCTGCAGCAGTCGAGGCTTATACAGTATTCCCTGCCTCCCCGGCTTATAAGTCCTGCGTTTATTATTTCAACGGCTGATTTCATTTCAAACCCACCGCTTATAAGCTTTTCAAAGGTTCTGACAACCTGTCTGCTTTCGCCCGATGCTTCTTCCCCGCTGCCCATTCCGTCACATATTACAAGGTAAAGTATTCCACCTACCGTGAAAGAATATGCACTGTCGCCGGAAGAATCTTCCCCCGGTTTATCCATTGTTGCTACTGAATTTTCATAATCAAACTTTTCACTTTCGTAAAGATATACGGTAAATCCGTCTTTTTCGGCTATTTCAGCTGTTATTTTCATTTTCCGCTCCGTTATATCGCCAACAAGCTCGGTTACATCAAACATAATCTCTTTATCGGTTTTTATTACAACCTCCATAATGCCAAGTTCATTTTTCACTGTGCTTATTTCGGCATTTTTTATACCTTTATCCGCAAGGCTTCTGCCTATATCCGTAGATACTGTTTCATACCCTATCCCGATATTTTCAATTTTTCTTTCACACAGAGCCGCAATGTCCGATATTTTGCCCCACTGCGTTGTAACACAGGAAATACTGTCTTTTGTACGTTTTGCCAGAATATCTTCTCTGCGGTAAATATCGTGCAGAGTTATTGCGGTATTTATAAGTAAATCTCCTTTTACACATTTTCGCGATACTATTTCGTGCAGACGTTTTTCGTCGCCATCGTAAAGAGTCTGAATTATTGCCGCAAAAAGCTTTGATGTTCCTTTAAAGTTTTTTGACCAGCAATATTTGTTAAGACTGCATTTATCGCACACTTTATACATAAGCCTGTCACAAAGCACCATTGCTTTATCTTCCGCCGGCGGGTGCGCTTCCGGTTCAAATGCCGCTGTCATCCCCTCAAGAATATTTCTTATGCTTTTCATGCAAAGAAGTGTTTGCGATTTCACTCGGAGCATATATCCTTTTGCCGGATTATATGTTTCCGATTTTATACTGAACTTTTCAATAAATTTAAGAGCTTTATCGGGCGTAAACAGAAATGCTGTTCCTGCAATAAGGATTTCCAGAACGTTTATAAGCACTATTATTGATGAATTATAATATGCCGCAAATACCGCATTTGACACAACTGCCGCCGCCACCACTCCTACCTTGCCGAACAGGTTTGTTATTCCTGCAATAAGACCTACAAATGCATATACACCTACAAGCGCAGGGGCATCCCCTTGCGACATGCCTGCAATTATACCAAGTGCCGCACCAACCGCACCTGAAATTGCAATCCCTCCTTTATATGCGCTAAAAAGGATTATGTACATACTGAGTATATTCGCAAGCTTGATACCAAAAAGTTCTGCACCCTGAAGTCCTGCAAGTGCGGCTCCCGTCATTATTGCAATTGCAATACTTTCATCTTCTGAAAAGACTTGTCCTTTCCTTTCGATTACAGTTTTTGATTTTGTAAAAAGAATACACATTCCCCATACGGTTGCCGATTCAAAAAGGCATATCATAAAATTGTATATCGGAAAACCGGACATAAACGCCGCTGTAATCCCAACTGCAAGGTTAACTCCTGCCGCCGTCATCGGAATAAAATCATCTTCTTTTTTACGGGATTCCGGCACTACTTTTGTTGCCGCCCAGAAAAGAAGTATGGCGGCTATGTACATAAATTTAAGCATTCCCATTTTCATAAAAATGCTTCCTAAAATGCAC
>JAFVVU010000008.1 GCA_017502065.1 Clostridia bacterium
CATACTTTTATTATAATGTAAAGTATTGAAAAAAGAATATTTGTGTGATAGAATGAAAGCGGAGGGATGCAAAATGAAAAAAATATTATCTTTAATTTTAACAGTTGTTATGACGGTAGCTTTTTGCTCATGTGGCAAAACGGATTATACCAAACTTTGCTATACTTACATTCAGGAAGAAATTAAACCAAAAACAAGCATGAGAAATGGTGATATTTCCGACATAGATATGCTTCGTATGAACTGGGATGGATACGAACCGCAAGAAGGGCTTATTTTTACAGTCGTGGAGGATTTAACCGGCGATGACATTCCAGAGATTATTACCGGTGAAGAAACCGAATCCGATGACTTTTTTGGTGATGAAAACAGAAAAAACAGCGGCATTCTGATTAAAGCGTATGGTATATCTGATGATAAAGTAGTTTTTCTTGATGAAACAGAAATCAAGCAGCTTCTTCCGCTGTTTTCGTTTGTCGATATAACATTTAATGACCGAACTTTATTTCTTTCGGGAATTGGCGCATGGGCAGGTGACCCACCATTTAATGAGCATTATGTTATAAAGCTTGAAGACGGTAAGCTTGTGCAGGAAAAGCTTTCAACTATGGATATGTTTATTACAATTCCTCCCGAAGATTTGAGTGAAGAAGAAAAAGATATAGTTTACGGTACACTGAAGAAGCTTCAAGGTTACGGTTTTGATTATGAAGATATTTATGATTTAACTGGCAGGACCAACTCTGCTGTACTACTTGCAACTTATTCTCTGTTTGGCAAAGACGGACGAAGCAGTGAATATTTTGAAGGCAGAAAAATTCCTGAAAAAGGCTTTTACGATTATACAAGAAGAAAACCATAAAAATAAGGCTTCGGATTTTCCGAAGCCTTTAATTTATACAAGCATTTTTTCCTCTTCTTCTTTTTCAAGTTCGCGGTATGCAACTTTGCCGACAAGTGTTTTCGGCAGGCTGTCACGATACTCATATTCTCTCGGAAGAGCATATTTTGCTATACTTTTTTCACAATGCGCCTTGATTGACGCTTTAATTTCTTCTGTTGGGGTAAAACCCGGTTTTAGTACCACAAATGCTTTTACCTTCTGCATTCTGTATTCGTCTTTTACGCCGATTACTGTGCTGAACATTACCGCCTCGTGTGAGTCGATAACATTTTCAATCTGTGACGGGTACACGTTATATCCGCTTGTTACAATCATACGTTTAAGACGCTGAACAAAATAAACAAATCCGTCTTCATCCATATATCCAAGGTCGCCCGTGTGGAGATATGTTTTGCCATCGTCGTGTACGCGGAGGGTCTGGCTTGTTTCTTTTGGATTGTTTATGTATTCTTTCATAAGGGTTGGACCTGCAATACAGATTTCGCCCATTTCCCTTGTTGCCGCTTCCTCGTTTGTATTCGGAACAACAATTTTATAATATGTATCCGGGAACGGAATTCCGATACTTCCTTCGCGGTAATAATCAATAGGTGTAAGACAGCTTGCGGTTACACATTCTGTTGTACCGTAGCCTTCACGTACCTGAATGGTTGCGCCGTGGTCTTTAAGGAAAGCATCAATTTTCTTTTTAAGTTCAATTGAAAGAGAGTCTCCGCCGCTGAAAAGTCCTTTGAGTGACGAAAGGTCAACATCTTTCATTCCTTCATTACGAAGCATTGCTTCAAACAGAGTCGGAACACCTGCCATATAGTTCGGTTTATGTTTTTTAAACAGTCCCGGGAATTCTTCTACGTTAAGTCTTGGC
>JAFVVU010000123.1 GCA_017502065.1 Clostridia bacterium
ACTGCAATGGGAGAACTTAATTTTGCGGTGTATATTAAAAACAGTCTTCTCCTTACAGGTATTGCCTGTGTTGCTGCACCGCTGTCCAGTGCTTTTGCAGCATTTGGTCTTTCAAGATATGATAACAGAATGGTTAGAATTGTAACCGGTATTGTTCTTGGACTTATGGTTATTCCTGTTGCAGGTTCCAGAGTTCCTACCTATGTAATGTGGAGAAACCTTGGGCTTCTTGATACATATGTACCTCTTCTGGCGCCATACTTCTTTGGGCAGGTTTTCTCGGTATACCTTATAAGACAGAACTTTAAAGCACTTCCGGGTGACTTTTATGAAGCAGCTCTTATAGACGGATGTAACCCGATATATATTTTCTTCAGAATATATCTGCCACTTGGTAAAGCTATAATGGCAGTTGTTGTTCTTAACGCTTTCTCAAGTGAATGGAACGACATGATGAACCCCCTTATTTATCTTACATCAAAATCAAAGTATAACCTTGCTGTTGGTTTGTTGTATGCTAAGGGTAACTATATTCATAGGCAGGAAGTTCTTATGGCTTCATCCGTTATCATGATGACTCCGTCAATTGTTATTTATGCATTCTTGCAGAAATACTTTGTACAGGGTCTTGCTTCAGCCGGCGTTAAAGGCTAATCTTAATAAAATCAAAGCTTCTTTGGTAATCCAAAGAAGCTTTATTTTTTATATACATACTGCAGAAACGCCATATGCGTCGTAGGGGTAAATCACGATGTGCCGAATATTTAGTATTTACAAACAAAAAAGCCACCGGAATGGTGGCTTTTTAAGTTTAATCAAATTATTCTGCGTTTGGCATAATAAGTGCTGCCAGGAAATAAATCAGAATAGCTGTACCAAGGCTACATACCGTAAAAATTGCGTATATTACGCGGAGCAGGGTTGAATCCATATTAAAATATTCGGCAAAACCGCCACAAACGCCACATATTTTTTTGTCAGTAGTTGATTTGCAAAGCTTTTTCATAATAAATCTCCTTAGTTCAAAACAGTTACATGAAGAACATTTTCTGTTGATTCAAGAGTAGCTACTGCACTTTCCGGGATATCGTTATCTGTATCAATAAGAGTGATTGCAAGATCCTTTTTGGATTTGTTAAGCAGGTTTTCAATATTGATATTTGCAGAAGCAAGTTCTGTTGTGAATGTGCTTATCATATTCTGAACATTTTTATGTGCAATTACAATTCTGTTTTTAGCTGAACGCGGCATTACACATTCAGGGAAGTTAACGGAATTTTTAACGTTACCGTTTTCAAGGTAATCTTTAAGCTGCTTTGCAGCCATTACTGCACAGTTATCTTCAGATTCAGGTGTTGATGCTCCAAGATGGGGAACAACAATTGCATTTTTCATTGTAAGTACTTCTTTGTTCGGGAAGTCGATTACATAGCAAGCAACCTTTCCTTCATCAAGTGCTGCGCGCATTGCGCTGTCATCAACAAGCTCACCTCTGGAGAAGTTAAGAACTCTCATACCCGGTTTCATATTAGCGATAAGGTCGGCGCCTATCATTCCTCTTGTAGCGTCGTTAAGCGGCACGTGAAGTGAAATATAATCACATTTTGCAACAAGCTCATTAAGGTCAGTTACCTTTTCAACGTGTCTTGAAATGCTCCATGCGGCATCAATTGAAATGTACGGGTCGTAACCAACTACGTCCATACCAAGATGGTAAGCGGAGTTTGCAACCATTACACCGATTGCACCAAGACCTATAACACCAAGCTTTTTGCCTTTGATTTCAGGACCTGCAAAAGAGCTTTTACCTTTTTCGGTAAGTCCCGGAATTTCATCGCCTTTACCGTCAAGAGTTTTTGCCCACTCAACACCGCCAAAAATGTTTCTGGAGGAGAAAAGAAGTGCAGCAAGTGCAAGTTCTTTAACAGCGTTTGCGTTTGCACCCGGTGTATTAAATACTACAATACCTTTTTCAGAGCATTTGTCAATCGGGATATTGTTAACACCCGCACCTGCTCTTGCAACAGCTTTAAGAGATGCAGGAAGTTCCATATCATGCATTTTAAAGCTGCGGAGGATTATAGCATCCGGATTTTCAAAATCAGATGAAATTTCATAATTGGCTTTATCAAATTTTTCGAGACCAAACGGAGAAATTTCGTTTAATGTTCTTATTTTAAACATATTCAATCATTCCTTATTTATTTTTGTTTTCGAAATCTTTCATAAACTCAACAAGAGCTTTAACACCTTCTGTCGGCATTGCATTATAGATGCTTGCTCTCATACCGCCAACGCTGCGGTGACCTTTAAGGTTTTTAAATCCTGCTGCGTCTGCTTCTTTACAGAATTTTTTGTCAAGCTCTTCGTCGCCTGTTACGAAAGTTACATTCATCATTGAACGGAATTCTTTATCTGCACCCGGTTTGAAGAGTTCAGAAGAATCAAGATAGTCATAAAGAATAGCTGCTTTTTCTTCGTTGATTTTCTTCATTGCTTCAAGACCGCCGAGACCGAGAATCCATTTATACACAAGACCTGCAACGTAGATTGCATAGCAGGGAGGTGTGTTGTACATAGAATCGTTATCTGCCATAACTTTATAGTCAAGCATTGTCGGTGTTTCAGGACGTGCATTTCCGAGAAGGTCTTCACGGATGATTACGATTGTAACACCTGCAGGAGCCATATTTTTCTGTGCACCTGCGTAGATAACGCCGAATTTTGTTACATCAACAGGTTCTGAAATAATGCAGGAAGACATATCCGCAACAAGAACTTTATCTCCAACGTTCGGAACTTCAGGATATTTTGTGCCGAAAATTGTATTGTTGTAGCAAACATGAACATAATCAGCATCAGGACGAACCATATCCGGTGTGATTGTCGGGATATATGCGAAAGTTCTGTCTTTTGAACTTGCAATACATTTAGCATCGCCGTATTTCTGAGCTTCTTCATAAGCTTTTTTGGAGAACTGACCTGAAACTACATAGTCAGCTTTGCCTGTTTTCATAAGGTTAAGCGGGATTGCTGCAAACTGTGTTGATGCACCGCCCTGCATAAAGAGAACCTTATAATTATCGGGAATGTTCATAAGTTCGCGAAGGTCTTTTTCCGCTTCTTTGATGATTGCATCGTATCACTTCCTCCATTTCGAACTCAACCGACTAGCAGTTTAGTTTTCTAAACCTATGGTTTACACTACATCAATC